>SKTA01000178.1 GCA_007122745.1 Bacteroidales bacterium | reverse complement strand
CTTAATAGCTATTCTTCTATACAGTTTCTCTTTCCCGGGCCTTTCTGCTAATGAAGGGGTTTCCGGATTTCAGTTTGAAAGGAACAGGCGAAGTGTAATCATACCGATAGAGGTACGAAACAACCTGGCAGTAGTTCCTGTTCACATTCAGGAGCACGGACCTTTTTATTTCATTCTGGATACAGGAGTTAGAACCACAATCCTCACGGAACCCATGCTTGCAAATTTGCTGGAGCTTGACTTTACAGAAGTCATATACATCTATGGTTTGGGGGGTGAAGGGATCGTTGAGGCGATGCTTTCAACCGATGTAGACATCAGACTGCCCGGCATACGTGGAAAAAACATGAACCTGATCGTGATTCCTGAAGATATACTGAGGTTTTCCGAGGTCTTTGGCTTTCCTGTTTACGGCATTATTGGTTATGATTTTTTTAAGAATTTTGCTGTTGAAATCAACTATGCGAATGAGAGAATGCGGGTATACAGGGAGCCGGATTACAGGATTGGGCGCAGAAGCCACGTGGTTCCAATGCAGCTGGTAAACGGCAAGCCCTATGTGGAGGTATCATTAACAGGCAATAACGGTGATACATTAACCACTAACCTGCTGCTGGACCTGGGTGCAAGTCATCCCATATACCTGAACCGTAATTACATTTCAATGTCAGACAAAACCATCAGCAGTTTCATTGGAAAGGGGATCGGCGGCAACCTGATGGGTGAGGTGGGCAGAATTGATAAATTCATTATCGGTGATGTTCATGTGGAAGACCCCCTTGTGTTTTACCCTGACGCTGAATTCCTGATTTTTAATAATCAGGAAATTGAGTGGGAGGGATTGATTGGTGGTGCCATCATCAACAGATTTAACATTATTATTGATTACCCCTCGGAACAGATAGTTTTGCGACCGGGCAGAAATTTCTCCAAACCTTTCAATTCAGGGCTCAGTGGCATTGAAATCGTGGCCAAGGGCGACATGCTGGATCAGTTTATGATTCATTATGTCAGACCCGGCTCTGCCGCCTACGAGGCCGGTATCCTGCCGGGTGACCAAATCATCCATATCAACCATCTGAGAAGACACGAACTGGACATGGAGTACATTCTGGACATCATCAGCCTCAGGGAGGGATTTCCGATAAGCATGACCATCTTACGTGAAGGTCAGTTTTTCAGGAAATTTTTTCGCTTGCGCGAGGATCTGTGATGCTACGCCCCGATTATCTTAAATAAGTCATGTCTTTTTCCCGTCCTGCTGCAGCCCAATCTTCAGGAATTACTTGCCAATTACCCCGTTTCCGGGGTTCATAGGAGTCAATCTCCTGGAAATAATCAATCATCTGCTTTCTCAGGTCTGTTTCCGTTGAGAAGACAATGCGTTGCGTAAGCGCATCATGCGGGATCCCTGCACCTTGTGTGAGATGTCCTCCACCACCACTACCGCGGTATGAGTTGATCGCCACCTTGTAGATTTCATCAAAGGAAAAATCACGGCCATCTTCAAAATCAATGATGCTTACCCGTTCGCCAACAGGTTTCGAAACATCTACGACATAGTTGATTCCTGCGGCGGAGTCAAAATTATAAGATGCATTGCGTAACGCTCTCCTGCCTCGCCGGTCAGAAGGCACCCTTCCCAGCTGATCAAGATGGAGATTCAGCAGGTGATCGTCTTTCGACCGCATCTCATTAAACCATAAGCCATAAGAATACTCCAGGTGGTCTTTGATCTCTTGTCCGCTCAACTCCATTACGTAAAGATAGTTTTCATACTCATACAACTTAAAGAAGTCTCTCATACGAAGCGAGCCTGCCTGAATGGTTGCATCAAAAGCAAGGGGGGCGGTAAAAGAGACATCCGCCTCAGTAATACCTAGCTGAATATCATGCACCATGTCGGCAAATGCAGCACTTCCAAACAACGCTTCCATTGAATGTATAGGCTCTTTAAAGTAGCTTACTTTTTGATTGGAGAATTTGATGATCTCATCCACATCATTCTCAAATTTCCGGATGAATGCATGGCTCGGCACAACCTCGGCGGCATCCAGCATATCTGCACGAACCCCTTTAAGCTCGTATTGCCTCCGGCCGATACGGTTAAAAGTCAGTTCTGCAATTGCCAGATGTTCTGCAAAATGGCCGGGGCCAATTACAAGTACGTTCTCCCCTTCTGTGTTTACGACGGTTTGTATGCGCCGGCGATGATCGTGTGAACTAAATATCACATCAAACCCGGGAACATGTTTTGCCACATAGCCTGAAGCATTTTCGAGTGGATGGTCTTCCGGCCCGGCATCCAATGGTCCTAAACCACTGTGAAACAAGCCTATCAAGGCATCGGGTTGTTCATTTTCCCGGATATAGTCGACCCAGTACCGTGCAGCTTCCACCATATCCTGAAAAGCAAGCCCTTTCCACAGGTGTGGTGGTAACCAGTTTGGAACACCTGTGGTTGTAAGTCCCAGAACGGCAATACGCATAAAATCCCGCTTAATGATCACATAAGGTTGGAAATAAGGTTCACCGGTCTCCGCATCAAGGACATTGGCACCCAGCCACGGAAAGTTAAACTCATCTATAATGCGATTATATACTTCGGGACCAGTTTCAATATCATGATTACCGACGGTGGCGGCATCAAACTTCATGAAATTCATCACCCTGCTAAACAGGTTTTCGTCAGCTTCCTGAACAAAGTTAGCATACCAGGCAGCCGGAGTGCCCTGTAACAAGTCTCCGTTATCCAGCAATATCATATTACTCCCTTCTCTGGACCTGATTATTTCGGTCATGTAGTGGATGTTTGCCATTGAAGTGCGTGCCGGTTTATTCTCAATGAAATCATAAGGGAAAAGTCGTGCATGCACATCAGCTGTAACAGCAACCTGCACCCTTATATCCCTGGCAGATAATGAGAAATGAGGCCCAAGAATGACCAATATTAATAAACCAAACAAAGATTTTTTTATTCGCATGCTTTCAGATTTTGAGGTTACTATTATTTGCCTGTAAAAATATACAAAAAAGGCATCTCTCGATGCCTTAAAGTTACAATGCGATATCAGGGATTACTGTCCAAGGTATGCCTTAAGCAGCTTACTCCTTGATGTGTGCTTCAGTCTGCGTATCGCTTTTTCCTTGATCTGGCGAACACGTTCGCGTGTCAGATCAAATTTTGCACCGATCTCATCAAGGGTCAGGCCATGGTTCATCCCGATGCCAAAATAGAGATTAATCACATCGCGTTCCTTTTCGGTGAGTGTGGCAAGTGAGCGCTGTATCTCCCTGGCAAGCGATTCATGAATGAGGCTGGAATCGGCATTAGGAGAATCCTGATTTACATACACGTCAAGAAGGCTTGCATCCTCTCCCTGAACGAGGGGGGCATCTACCGAAACGTGATGGGTGCTGATACGGAATGATTCGGTGATCTTATCTTCGTGCACATCCAGTGCATCGGCAAGCTCCTCTGCCGATGGAGGCCGTTCATATTGCTGTTCCAATCGGGAGGCCTCTTTTTTGATCTTGTTGAGCGACCCTACTTGGTTCAGGGGCAAACGAACAATACGTGACTGCTCAGCGAGCGCCTGCAAAATTGACTGCCGAATCCACCAAACAGCGTAGGAAATAAACTTAAACCCCCTGGTTTCATCAAAACGCTTAGCTGCCTTGATCAGACCCAGATTCCCCTCATTTATCAGGTCGGGCAAACTCAATCCCTGGTTCTGATATTGCTTGGCAACAGAAACAACGAATCGAAGATTCGCTTTGGTAAGCTTTTCGAGGGCAACCTGATCGCCTTGCTTGATCCGTTGAGCCAGCTGAACCTCTTCTTCAGCAGATATCAACGGTACTTTGCCGATCTCCTGTAAATACTTATCCAAAGACGCAGTATCGCGATTGGTTATAGATTTTGATATCTTTAATTGTCGCATATATTTATATAAATTTCATAAAAAGGGGATATTGCGGTAACGATAGACGCCCGCAAAAAGCCCCCAAAGGTACAATTTTTTTTCTAAACGTACAAGCCCTTACGAAGTTAGGGACGTACAAATAACAATTTTATTGCTTTTTTGTTTAATTAATTCCAACACCATAATAGGCTCTGCGTCCACCGGGATACACCCCCTCTACCAATATACCTCCGCTTCTGCCTTTCAGGATGTTTGTAATATCCTGGGGTGTGTTAACCGGCTCATTATCTATATGTGTAATTACGAACCCCCTGCGGATGCCGGCATTATTTAAGGCACCACTCGACAACGATTCCACACGAATGCCATGTTCAATGTTTAATGCTTCCAGTTCGCTTTCATCCAGGGTCTCAAAACGCGCTCCCAGCAACTCATTTACGCCCCTTGATTCGGGGGTTACGGCAGCAATCTCCCCAAATATATTCTTAAGGGTAGCCACCACTTCCCGTTCACGACCATTCCGGTAATACCTGACTGTGGCCTGATCTCCCGGTCGTTTCCTTGCGACATTTTCAATGAGCTCAGAAGGGTTGCGTACCCTGTTGCCATCAATGCCAATAATCACATCTCCCTCACGGATGCCTGCCAGATCGGCAGCGCTGTTTTTCTCAACATCTTCAACATAAGCCCCTTGATTCACACCCACACCGAGTTCATCAGCTCTCCTGCCGGTCATCGGGGAAATTACAACACCCAGCTTTGCCCTTTGCACTTCACCGAACTCAAGGAGATCCTCCATCACTTTAAGCGCAATGTTTGAAGGGATCGCAAACGAATAGCCTGTAAAGGTACCGGTAGTTGAAGCAATTGCCGTGTTTATCCCAATCAGCTCACCATGTGTATTAACCAGGGCGCCGCCGCTGTTTCCACGATTGACGGCTGCATCTGTCTGTATGAAAGACTCGATGGCCAACTCTTCAGTTAAAATATTGATGTTTCTCCCTTTGGCACTCACAATTCCGGCGGTTACCGTAGAAGCAAGGTTAAAAGGGTTTCCAATGGCCAAAACCCATTCGCCTACCAGAAGCTCATCAGAATCCCCAAAGACAATATAGGGTAAAACATCCTCTTCAATCTTCAGCAATGCAAGATCTGTGGTGGGGTCATTCCCTACCAGATAGGCTTCATAAACACGGCTGTCGTTCAATGTCACCTCTATTAACGTGGCATTGTCGATCACATGGTTGTTTGTAAGGATATAGCCATCTGCACTGATGATCACACCACTGCCTGCTCCGACCACCGGCCGGCGTTCCGGTGCAGGCCGTCGGTTGCGGGGTCCAAAAAAGAAATCAAAAATATCGCCCTGCCCAAAAAAGTCTTCCTGCATGCCACCATGCCTGTCAAACTCCGCACGGATGTGAACAACGGCATTCACCGTGCTCTCAGCAACAACCGTAAAGTCGGGTAAGGTGGCCACCGACGGCGATCGCTGGCTCATGAGATGAGCAGGAGGACGCTCCCCTGTGTGTGGAATTGTATGCGATACAAAGGACTCAACAGATTGTGGCAAAAAATAGGCATTGATGCCCAAGGCAACCAATCCGCCCAAAATGGCAACAAAAAACAATACAAATATCTTTTTCATAACATTCCCTTTTCAGTTTGAAAACATTTAACTGGTAGTTTTTGTTCAGAAACATGACAAAGCCGATTGCCAGTCTGTCAGCATTCCCAACCATACGCTTACTTACCAATAAGCATGCCTTGGCTTCACAAAAATATCTTAATAAAATAAAAAAAATAAACAGATTTAACCATTTTCGTTTATCCTGGCTCAGATTAAAAATTGTCGTGTATCTTTGATTTGTGATTTTGGATTTTCATAAATACCAGGGTACCGGTAACGATTTCATCATGATCGACAACCGGTCAGGACAGTTCACAATACCACATGGGAACCGGGAACTGCTCATAGAAAACTTATGCAACAGACATTTTGGCATAGGAGCTGACGGTCTGATTCTGCTGGAAAACGAACCCGGCCATGACTTTAAAATGGTTTATTTTAATTCAGACGGGAAAGCGGGAAGCTTTTGTGGAAACGGAAGCCGGTGCACCGTCGCCTTTGCCCATCAAGTTAAAGCCATAAAAAGTGATACAGCCCGATTCTCCGCGGTTGACGGCACACATCATGCAGAAGTGATCAAATCCCATAATGGCAAGTATGATGTAGTTGTTGGCCTGAACGACGCCGATTTCCCAGTAAACCTTGCAGAAGACACATATTTTATCAATACGGGATCGCCCCATTTGGTGATCATTCACGACAGTATTGCATCCCTCAATGTGCCGAAGCTTGGTCGCAAGATACGCCATTCGCCGCAGTGGGCAGAAGAGGGGGTGAATGTGAATTTCGTAATGATTATCGATCGCCAAACAATAGCTGTAAGAACTTATGAGCGTGGAGTTGAGCGGGAAACATTGTCATGCGGAACGGGAGTAACAGCTGCAGCCCTTACCTGCAACACCCTTACAGTGGGTGAAAAACAGGATGCAATGATCGTACACGCTGAAGGGGGCAGTATTATGGTATCTTTTTCATCAGAATCAAACAAAAAATTCCGCAATATCAAACTCAGAGGTGCATCAGAATTGGTATTTTCGGGCAATATTAAAATTTAAAAACCATTATCAATGAAATTACTTGAGGGCCAAAGGGTTATTTTAAGACCCATCGAGATTGACGATCTGGATGTGTTGTATCAATGGGAAAACGATTCAGAACACTGGCATACAAGCAATAACCTGAATCCCCATTCCCGTTTTTTCCTGGAACAGTACATTTTAAATGCCGGCAATAATATTTATGATGACAAACAATTGCGACTTGTGATTGCTAACCGGAGCCAGCAGCAAATTGGCATTATCGATCTTTTTGATTTTGACCCACACCATAAACGCGCTGCTGTTGGAATTATCATCGGGAAGGAATACCGCAACCAGGGGTATGGTACTGAAGCGTTGGACCTGCTTATTCATTACGCGAAAAAAATCCTCAATCTTAAGCAGCTACACTGTGGAGTTGGCGTTGGTAATGCGCATAGCATGAAGCTGTTTCAGAGCAAGGGGTTTGAGTTAACCGGCACCAGGGAGTCCTGGCGTCTCCATAAGCAGGAATGGCTCGATGAATATTTTTTACAATTGATTTTTGATCAGTAAAAGGCTCATGCGAAGCAATAACAAGATAAAAAGGTTTTTTGTCGGATTGTTTGTGATGATGGGAACCCTCTTCATAGCGGGTGTCATTTTTGTATATTTTACCGTCTTTGCCTCCAACGTTCAGCATACCACATATTTTTACATACCCACGGGAAGCAGCTATGACCAGGTCAAAGAGATGCTGGCAAATGATTCCATTGTTTCAAACATCAATACTTTTGACCGGGTAGCCCAAAGGAAAAATTATCCGAACCGGATGATGCCCGGCCGTTATCTGCTTGTAGACGGTATGTCAAACAATGCATTGGTCAATCTGCTCCGCTCTGGAGAACAAGCACCTGTGCGACTAACGATCACAAACATCAGAACGGTTGAGGAGCTGGCTGCAAGTCTGGCTGTCCAGGTTGAGCTGGATCAAAGCACTATTTATGATGCGCTAACCGATTCAGCCACCATAGAGGGTAGTGGACTGGCTACACCAGACATTAAGTTGTTGTTCATCCCGAATACCTATGAAGTTTACTGGAACATTTCTGAAACACAACTTATCGCGCGGATGCAAAGAGAGTATAATGCTTTCTGGAATGAAGGGCGACTTGCCCGGGCAGCAGAAATCGGGATGACGTCCCAGGAAGCAGGCATCCTGGCATCGATTGTTCAAAGTGAAACGAACAAACAAGAGGAAAAAGCTACAATTGCAGGTGTATATATGAACCGGCTGGCAAGAGGGATTCCACTCCAAGCTGATCCAACTGTAATATATGCCCTCAGAGATTTTTCCATCAACAGGGTGCTGAACAGCCACCTGGAAATAGATTCTCCCTACAATACTTACAGGTATGCAGGTCTTCCTCCCGGTCCAATCAACCTGCCGGAACCTGCAACAATGGATGCCGTATTAAACTATGAACAACACGATTACCTCTTTTTTTCCGCAAAAGCTGACTTCAGCGGATACCATGTATTTGCAAGGACATACAGCGAGCATTTAAGAAATGCACGAAAATATCAGCAAGCTTTGAATGAACGTAGAATTTTCAGATAAATCCCTTTAATCATGCAAAAAATAAAATTCGGGACAGACGGGTGGCGTGCTGTAATCGCCAAAGAGTTCACAGTGGCAAATGTTGCACGAATTGCCGAGGCAACAGCAAAATGGGTCAGACAAAAATCATCAAACCCAACTGTGATGATCGGACACGATTGCCGCTTCGGGGGTGAGCTGTTTACCACAACAGTTGCAAAAGTGCTGACCAACCAGCAGATCAAGGTATACCTGGCCGATACTTTCGTGACGGCCCCTATGGTTTCTATGGGAACAAAAAACCATCAGTGTGCCGTTGGTGTATTCATCACCGCCAGCCATAATCCACCCGAATACAACGGTTACAAACTGAAAGGGAATTACGGAGGGCCTTTGCTGGAGGAGGAGGTTCTTGAACTGGAAGTGCTAATTCCCGACACCGTTGACGAAAAGTTGATCGACAAGATTGATCTGGAAGAGATGCGTAAAAATGGACTCCTGGTCTCTGTTGATCTGGAAGGGATGTACATCGATTACCTGAAAAAACATTTTGATCTGGATGCCATCCGTAACTCCAAATTTAACTTTGCCTTTGATGCGATGTATGGCTCAGGGCAGCGAGTGATGCGGAAACTGTTTCCCGATATAACCTTGCTGCATTGCGAACGGCAACCATTGTTTGACGGGATCCCACCTGAGCCTTTGGCCAAAAACCTGAAAACATTTAGTAAAACCATAAGCAGCAAGGGAAATATCGATTGTGGTCTTGCGATTGACGGTGATGCCGACCGGACTGCACTGATGGACAGCAAAGGGAATTATATCGACTCCCACCATGTCATCCTGCTGCTGATCCATTACCTGCATCATTACAAAAAGATGACCGGGAAAGTTGCTGTAGGCTTTTCCTCATCGGTGAAGATCAAAAAGCTCTGTGAGGCTTATGACATCCCAATAGAATTTGTCAAAATCGGATTCAAACACATTTGTGGCATGATGCTGGAAGAGGAGGTGCTTGTTGGTGGCGAAGAATCAGGAGGTATTGCCGTAAAGGGTGAGCTGCCCGAGCGCGATGGCATCTACAACGGCCTGGTAATCTGGGAAGCCATGGTAAATACCGGAAAAACCCTTTCAGAATTGATTCAGGAGATCTATGACATTACCGGCAGTTTTGCCTTTGAGCGCGCAGACCTAAAGATCCCTCAGGAAGAAAAGGAAAGGATCGTCAATAACTGTGAGAAAGGGCACTACAAACAGTTCGGAAATTATGTGGTTCAGAAAGTTGAAACCCTTGACGGTTTTAAATATTACTTCAGCGAACACCAGTGGCTGATGATCCGCCCGTCAGGCACAGAACCGCTGCTCAGAACCTATGCCGAAGGCGCCAACCAAAAGGAAGCTCTTGATATTCTGAAGAGTGGATATGAGACCATTATGAGCGATTAACGATTAACGATTAACGATTAACGATTAACGATTAACGATAAACAATAATAAACCATCAACAATAAACAATAACAAACAATAAACAATAAACAATAAACAATAAACAATCATCACCATGTATTCTTCAAAAGTTACCATCGTTATCCTTCTTGCACTAGTACTCTGCTTACCGGCCGCTGTCGCGGGAAATGAAACCGGCAAGCTGACCCACCCGGAAGGGTTTTTTGGATTCATGCCCGGAGCGGACAGAAAGATGTTCAAATACCAGCCGATGATTGACTATCTGGATCTGTTGCAACAGGAGTCGGACATGATCAGGATGATCGAAAATGGGGCATCTCCAATGGGTAAGCCGATGTATATCGCGTTTGTTTCCTCTGCGGAGAACATTCAAAACCTGGAGCGGCTCCGCCATATCAACAAAAGGCTTGCGCTGGATGGCAACATACCGCAGGACACGCTGGATGCCATGAATGCAGAAGGAAAAGTGTTTGTACTCGTGACCCTCTCGATGCACGCTACCGAAGTTGCCCCGTCGCAGGCAGCACCCCTGATGGCATACAACCTGATCACCGGCACCGACAGCAAGCCCGAATACCTCGATGATGTGGTATTCATGATGGTACCAAGCCATAACCCGGACGGGATGGACATGATTGTGTCACACTACAACAAATACCTTAATACCCCTTATGAAGGAAGTTCCTTACCGGGTGTTTATCATAAATATGTAGGACACAATATCAACAGGGATTTCATAACACTGACGCAAACCGACAACCAGGCTGTGGCCGACATCTATAACCTTGACTGGTTTCCGCATGTTTTGGTTGAAAAACATCAGATGGGAAGTACCGGGCCACGTTATTTCGTACCTCCAAACCATGATCCGATCGCCCAAAACATCGACGAGCTGGTATGGAACTGGACGTGGGTTTTCGGTTCCAACATGGCACGCGACATGACCGCGAGCGGACTGAAGGGGATCAGTCAGCATTACCTTTTCGATGATTACTGGCCGGGGTCCACACAAACCAGTGCCTGGAAAAACGTGATCAGCCTGCTAACAGAGGCTGCCAGCGTTCAGCTTGCCACACCCATATACATTGAAGCCAATGAGTTGCGTGTTTTTGGGAAAGGACTTTCTGAGTACAAAAAGAGCATTAATTTTCCCGCTCCCTGGCCCGGTGGATGGTGGCGGCTTGGCGACCTGGTTCAGTATGAGCTGGAATCGGTTTACAGCCTGGTAAAAACAGCATCGTTGCACCATGAGGACATTCTGTCATTCAGAAATGAGATGTGCCGCAGGGAGATCAACAAAGGGAAAACCGAACCTCCCTTTTACTATGTGCTCCCTGCCAGACAGCACGACGACAGTGAGCTTGTTGAATTGCTGTTTTTATTGGAAAGACACGGAGTACAACTTTTCCGGATGGATGAGGACACGTTTCTGGAACACAAAAAGATTGAGGCAGGAGACTTTATCATACCGCTTGCACAGCCCTTCAGGGCCTTCATCAAGGAGGTGATGGAAAGCCAGGTGTATCCGATAAGAAGGTATACCCCCGGTGGCGAAATAATCAGGCCGTATGATATTACAAGCTGGTCATTGCCCCTGCACAGAGGTTTGCGTGGTATAGAGGTAAATACCTTCCATCCGGCAAACGACCTGGCGATGAGCCCCATTCAAACCGAAGCGCTTACCGTAAACGTTCAGATTCCTGAAAATGCCACCTGGATTGCCTTACCTGCAAACCGTAACGAAAGCTATCGTTTTGCATTCATGGCAATGGCCACCGGAATGGATGCCCAACGTACAATCAGTGCTTCTGAAACCGCTGCAGGGCAACTACCGGCAGGAAGCTTTTTGATTGAGATCACCAGGCGGACCAGACAAGAGCTGGGATCAATCCTGGAAGAGATGAAGCTTGCACCGCTTTTTTTATCCGCAAAGCCCGATGTTCTCCATAAACCTGTCAAACTTCCACGAATTGCATTGTGCGAAACAAATTTCCATGACATGGATGCCGGGTGGACACGATTCTTGTTCGACACCTATGGCATACCATACACTGTGTTGAACCCTGCTGATTTTAAATCGACAAACCTGTCCGGAAATTTTGATGTGATCATTTTTCCCGACAGCGGTAAAGACCAGATCCTGCAGGGACGCAGCACCCGAGGCGGAGAGGTTTTTATACCGTTTTACAACCCCAAATACATTGAGGGAATGGGCCAGGAAGGGTGGCAAAATGTCCTTGCATTCATGGCAAATGGAGGCAATGTCGTTTCCTGGGGACGCTCCACCGAACTGTTTTTTGGCCTGATGCAGCCTGGCAATGATGAGGAAGACTTCCGATTCCCCATTCAGGATGTTTCATCCAGGTTAAGAAACGAAGGTTTTAACTGTCCGGGATCATTTTTAAGGATCCACTTAAGAGGGGACCATCCCCTGACATGGGGAATGGAGGCAAAAACTGGTGTATTTCACCGTAATTCACCGGTTTTCGCTACCTCCATACCTGCATTCGGGATGGACAGGCGGGTGATCGGCTTATTTCCGGAGGATGAAAAGATCCTGCTTAGCGGATATGCCGAACAGGAGCGACTTATAGAGCGCCATCCGGCCATCGTTAGGATACAACGCGGGAAAGGGCAGGCGGTGCTGTTCTCATTTGTCCCCAATTTCAGAGGGTCAACACCGGTTACCAACAAACTGATCTTTAATAGTATTTTAATGGACTGAGGCTGGACTAAGGATCAATCCAAAGGTTTTCCATACAGGTCATACTCCTCGGCCTTTGTGATCAGGACATCTGTAAATTGTCCGGGATAAAGTCCCTCTTGACGCGGGATTAACACCTCGTTGTCTACCTCCGGTGAGTCATATTCGGTGCGTCCCACCAGATATTCGCCATTCATGCGGTCAATGAGCACCCGGTAGGTTTTCCCTACTTTCTCCTCATTTATCCCGAGGGATATGGCTGCCTGCAGTGACATGATTGCCTCCTCCCGCCTGTTTTTTTCTGCTTGTGCAATGGGGTCTCCCAACTGAAAGGCACGGGTGCCCTCTTCCGGCGAATAGGTAAATACACCCAGTCTGTCGAAACGAGTGGCTTCAACAAAATCGTAAAGCTCCTGAAAGGCCTCTTTTGTTTCACCGGGATATCCCACCATCACGGTTGTTCGGAGAGCAATGCCGGGAACAGTGTGACGCACTTTTTCAAGAAACCGAATCGTTTGTTTTTTTGAGTGTCCGCGCCGCATCGACAGCAGAAGATTGTCGTTGATGTGCTGTAGCGGGATATCGAGGTAATTACATATTTTTGGTTTTTCGGCCATCAGCTGCAACACATCTTCCGGGAAGTTATTTGGATAGGCATAATGCAGGCGTATCCATTCGATACCGTTCACTTTGATAAGTGCCCGCAGCAGTTCAGCCAGCATCGGTTTTTTTGACAGGTCATGGCCATAATAGCTCAGATCTTGTGCTACCAGCAAGAGCTCTTTCACCCCTTTTTCAGCCAGCAGGGTAGCTTCCTCCACAAGGCTTTCAACAGATGCAGAGTGATAGGCCCCCCTGATCATCGGAATGGCGCAAAAGGAGCATGTGCGGTCGCACCCTTCGGCAATTTTCAAATAGGCGTAATGGCCCGGTGTGGTAAGATATCTTTGGGGCAGGCTATTTTGATATGTTTCCCGGAGAAAGGTGTAAAGATCGTTAGCTGCAGCAACTCCAAACCAGGCATCCACCTCAGGAATTTCGCGCTTCAATTCCTGCAAATACCGTTGGGAAAGGCATCCGCACACAAGCACCTTCTGATGCATTCCCCTTTTTTTCTTTTCGATGATCTGCAGGATGGTATCGATGCTCTCTTCCTTTGCATCATGTATGAAGCCACAGGTGTTAACAATCACGATGTCAGGGTCTCCCCTGCCCTCTTCAACAATGGAAAACCTTTCAGACGGAAGTTGTCCGAGTATCTTTTCCGAATCAACAAGGTTTTTGGAGCAGCCCAGGCTTACCACCTGAAGTGTGGTTTTTTTCACCATTTAATTATATCCTATTGAAATAGTGTTTCAACAAATGCAGCCCTGTCAAATAATTGGAGATCATCAATTCCCTCACCCACACCAATATACTTCACAGGCACATTGAACTGATCACTGACACCGATCACAACGCCTCCTTTGGCGGTACCGTCGAGTTTGGTAATGGCAAGGGCATTGACTTCTGTTGCAGAGATGAACTGTTTGGCTTGTTCAAATGCATTTTGTCCGGTTGAACCGTCAAGGATCAGCAAAATTTCGTGTGGTGCACCGGGAATCACCTTTTGCATCACCCGCTTGATCTTGGCCAGCTCGTTCATCAGATTTAATTTGTTGTGGAGTCTGCCGGCCGTGTCAACAATTGCCACATCAGCGTTTTCATTTTTTGCAAAAGTCATGGTATCATAGGCAACAGAGGCGGGATCTGCACCCATGCCGTGCGATACGATAGGCACTTCGGCCCGTTCCGACCATATGGTCAACTGATCAACTGCAGCGGCACGGAAAGTGTCTGCTGCACCGATAACAACTTTTTTTCCAGCCAGGCGGAACTTGTTGGCGAGCTTTCCAATCGTGGTGGTTTTACCAACTCCATTCACCCCAACAACCATAATCACATAGGGTCTTTCATCACTTTCCGACAAAATGCCGGTGAAATCCATGGCCTTATTCTCCGATAACAGGGAAACAGTCTCCTCTTTCAGGATGCGGTTCAGCTCATCCGTACCAAGATATTTATCCCTGGCGACCCTGTCTTCTATGCGTTCAATGATTTTGATGGTTGTGGCCACACCCACATCGGAGCTGATCAACACCTCTTCAAGGTCGTCGAGTACTTTAGCATCGACAGTGGCGCGTCCTGCGACCGCCTTTGAAAGCTTTGAATAAAAGGAGGTGCGGGTTGTCGAAAGCCCCTTTTCAAGCTTTTTTTCTTTGTTTTTGGAAAAAATATCAAACAGGCCCATGATAAAAAATCAGAAGGTGGTTAAATAAAAACAGACCTGCACCATTATGGCTGGAACAGATCTGAAAAGTGATCCTTAATGCTTAGGCTTTGCGCCGTTACAAGGGTAAACGGATGTATCTATTTCTTTTGAGCGAAATACTCTTTCACTTTTTCCGCATCTACAATATCTTCCTCAAAAGTATATGCGCCGGACTTTTCAGATTTTTGCATCCTGATTACCTTGGCATAACTTTTTCCGGTACTTGTCTTTAGTGTTGCAACTACTTTCTTTGCCATGATACTATGTTATTTGATTTCTTTATGAACAGTCATTTTTCTAAGGATGGGATTATATTTTTTAATCTCCAACCTTTCCGGATTATTCTTCTTGTTTTTGGTAGTAATATATCTGGAAGTTCCGGGCATCCCGCTGTTTTTATGCTCTGTACACTCCAAAATAACCTGGATCCGTGCTTCTTTAGTTTTCTTTGCCATGATCTAATTATCCCTTTATGTTTTAGGAGTGCAAAAATACACTTTTTCTTTGAAATATTAAAAAAATATCAGAATAATTATTGATCTGCCATTGTTTTTTAAAAAAAATAGAGATGTTTTTTTTGGGGTTTCTTTTTTATTTACATACCTTCGTGTTATAAATCAAGCTGTTTCGGGATTCTCACATCTAAAAAATGGAGAGTCCCGTAAGTTTTAACCTAAATCATTCCAATTATGACAAAATCTGAAGCCACAGTTATTGCACTCACATATGAACTTCGGGAAGGGGGTCCGGAAGGAAATGTCTTGGAAGCGGTGAAAGATGACCAGCCGATTGAGTTTCTGTTTGGTGCAGGTCGGTTGAATCAAAATTTTGAAAACAATGTCAAGGGTCTTAATGAAGGCGAATCTTTTAATTTTCTGATCGAGGCAGATAAAGCCTACGGACCTGTAAATGAGAAAGCCGTTGTTGACCTGCCAAAAAGTATCTTCGTGATTGATGGCAAACTGGCAGAAGACCTTCTTGTTGAAGGTAACATCATCAACATGGAAGACAAAGAGGGAAACCCACACAGAGGAAAAGTGCTTAATATTGGTGAAGAGAAGGTTAAAATGGACTTCAACCACCCACTCGCGGGTATGGATTTACATTTCCAGGGGCAGGTGATCAAAAAAAGAGAACCCACAGAGGAGGAATTGAATCAGGGCTTTGTGAAGCCCTGACCGGCTGGCGCATTACCTACCTCCTGATTGTTTTTATCGCTGCAATGTGAATGGTGACGGCAAGTGCCACTACCATAAGGATCAGGCGCATCCATGTACTTTCCATGGCAAAGATGGCAGTTAATGTCATGCTGACCCAAAGGAAGGTTATGGCCCCAAACTTTACCCTTGGAGAAATTCCGCGATGTTCCCAATAGTTGTGAATGTGTTTTCCCAGGTGCTTGTGGTTAATGAGCCAATAATAGAAGCGTCGTGAACTTCTTGCATAGCAATATGCCGAAAGTAACAAAAAGGGTGTAGTAGGCAGCAACGGTAAAGGTATCCCCAAAAGGCCCAGCCCAAGAGAAACAGTGCCTGCCACCAGAAACAGATATCGCTGAATCGGTGTCAGTTTTTTTCCAAAATGTGGCTTTTGCTCCTTCATTTGGGAGAAGTTTAATAATTTTGAAGGCCATCCCGTGTTCTGCAAATTTATTGGAACCAAAGATTTATTCGGGATAAGCAATACGAATAAAAAGGCTCAAAGATCGGAAAAAATTATATATCATGACAGATGCTTTCGTGCGTGAACAGGGATTTTACCTCAGCAGCTCCACCAGGAACCGGTTTTACGTCAGAAGTTTCTTACCGGAGCATCACAAGCCCAAAGCGATCGTACTGATCATTCCCGGCATGGCTGAGCATACAGGTCGTTACAAGGAGTTTGCCCGCTTTCTGGTGGCCAGTGATTATGGTGTTTACAGTTGCGATCATCCGGGGATGGGAAAAACAGCTGATTCTCCTGACAAGGTTGGTGTTCCTGAATGCAGCCGGCTGTGGCAACACATGTTGGAGAATATCCGTGCACTCTATACAAACATAAGGAAAAACCAGCCGGAAATACCTGTTTACATTTTTGGACACAGTATGGGATCCATCCTGGCCAGACATTTTACTGCTTTGTATCCAGTTTATCTTCAGGGACTGATACTTTCCGGCAGTTTTATGCTCCATCCATTCATACTGGGCGCGAGCCTAAACTTAATAAGGATAAAGACCCTCTTTGAGGGGCATCGCAAAAGGAGCAAATGGTTTAATAAACTGTTTTATAAGAATTTCAACAGACACTTCAAGGAGCGTCCAACCCTATTTGAGTGGATATCGTCCGACAGGGAAGCGGTGGATGCATATGTTAAAGATCCATATTGCGGTATAAACTTTTCCAATGGCTTTTTTCAACACCTTTTCAAAGGAATTGCACAAACCAGGCGCGCAGAAAAATTGCTCACATACAGAAAGTCGTTACCGGTGCTTATCTTAAGCGGCCAAAATGATCCGGTTGGTGCATTTGGAAAGGATGCCGTAAGGATACACCAGGAGTTTTACAAACAAAACTTTCAATATCTTTACCTGAAAATTTTTCCCGGCAGGCACGAATTGCTTCATGAGAAAAACAAAGAAGCCGTTTATCAATACCTGCTGGAATGGCTGGAAAATCGTTATGCCTTGAAAATCAACAAAGGGGTTGTGCTTTGATAGATCAGCTTGCGCGTAAGTCCGGGCTCAAACAATCGTGCCAGCAAACCACGCTTCCTGTTGGTAAGTGAAAAGAGATCGATCTCGTATTTTTCAACAAAAGAAGCCACCTCCTTTAAATTGTCTTCACCTTCCAGCAGATGGCACTCCACCTTGATATCTTTTTTGATTTTTCTGAAGTAGTCTGTCACCTGATCCATGCGCAATTCATCCATAGGTTGTTTTGCGCTTTTTGATAAATGGATGCAATGCACGTTTACCTTGAACTCAGACAATATGGAAAGCAGTCTTCTGATTGCAACGAAATCGGAATCATCGAACTCGGTGGCATAAGCAATATTCTTCACCTCTTTCTGTGCGTCATATTTGGAGTTTTCCGGAATTGCCAGTACCGGGATTTTTGTCCGGTCAAGTACACGGTAAACAACACTGCCGATAATATCGCTTTGCTTTTCCCCTTTACCCTTGGTGCCCAAAACAATGATACCTGGCTTATATTCCTTTGCCATGCGTGCAATCTCATCCTCAGTGATCCCTTCCCTTAACGCATAGCCAATTTTTACATCCCCCATGTTGTTTTCTCCGGCCATTTTTCTGATATCCTGAATAAAGGTCATCAGACTCTTTCGGGCATTGGTTTCCATCTCACGGAGGTTGATATCCATGTCAACCTGAATCGAATAAGCATCTGTAATCGGCACGAGATCAACAATCGGCGCATAATACACATGGAGGATTTTTACTTCGGCTTTGATCTTACTCGCCAGATTAATGGCGTACATGCATGCATTTCTTGAATAATCAGAAAAATCGACAGCAACGAGAACCCGCCTGATTTCACGGGGATTTTTTTTGTCTGCATACTCACGCTCCGACTGCCATTCGCTCATCAGACGCATGGCTTTCTCAACGTCTTTGGTTTTGATCTGAATTTTCACCCCGTCAGGTGCAGCACCCTGAATCAGGTGCACATTGCTTAAAAAACATTCAATTCCTGCTCCTTCCAGACGTGCTTTCAATACCTCAGCTGCAGTGTAATGATCGGTTGCCAGTGTTACAAGTGATTCTTCCATAACCAAAGTTTTTAAAAATTTATGACGTATGTTATGAGTAAATATACGAAAAATATAATAATTCAGCAAATGAAAACTTGCTGAATTATTAAGTTGATTTGTTTGGTTGTTGAATTGTTGATT
>SKTA01000211.1 GCA_007122745.1 Bacteroidales bacterium | reverse complement strand
TCCCATTCGCCACCGTCCCAGCCTGCACCAAAAGCATTGGAAAAGTATTTGTACTGGTGTTCGCCTACTGATGCCGGAACGGTAACAGTGTATATCAGCTCATCCGGATACGGAGGTCCGTATGCAAAGAGCGAAATGGCATCAACAAAGAGGAAGAAGGCATCATGTGATACGTAGTTGATGGCAAAACGAATCACTTCACCGTCATAATCGAACAGATCAAAGGTGTATTCTGTCCAATCAACCGGAACTTCGATGTAGGGTTCCTCGCTGATGGGTATAAAATCAGCCGGGTCAGCACCTGTTGTAGATACCAATACACGGATTCTTTCTGCACCATAAACATGAGTCATGGATTTTGCCCAAAAGCTAAGTTCGCTGGATGTATTGATGGACACCTCGGGAGATATCAGCCACTTGTTGTCATTCAAATTCATATATTGAACCGCAATAAGGTATCTGTCACCATCAACCGCAGGATGTTCATCGTCAACTGGAGGATCAGTCAAAGCAGGGTTAAATGTAAGCCAGGAGAAATCGGTTCCTTCCTCCGGGTAAGAGAAATTGGTATTGCCCCAGTTGTTTCCTTCTGTTAAACGCAGGGTAATCCAGGGAGACAAGTCTGTTACAAAATCACCATAGCTTTCAAAGTTCTCATATAGAATGTAAGGCGGTGTTTTGTCATCGCGCACCAAGCTCATCTGGAGCGAACCGGGTTGACCAGGCTCTGCCCAGCCGGTGAGACTACCTGTCAGATAAACATCATGCTGTGCCGGGTCGAAGCCTTCCACATCGGTCATATCCACATTAAATGTCACCAGCGGATCGTCGCTGTCTGATTGCATCGTCACGTTAAGGTTCACGGGGGAGTTGCTTACATTGAAATTGCCCGTAGCATCCATATAGCCATCTTTTTCAACAGTATAACCATATGTCCCCGGAAGAGCGTCAAAGCTGGCCTGGCCGGAGGTATTGGTATAAATAATGATTTGCTCTCGGGTATCGTCAGAAACCTGCAAAACAAGGTTTTGATTGTCGGGCTGTGTGTCAGACAGGCGGACACTCCTTGTCAGTTTTACAGGCTGACCCGATGACTTGTTGCCGTCAGGGGTAACCGTGACCATCGCATTCGGAATGGGTTGGCCATTCTGATTGTTTACATTGAAAGTTACAGGATAGGTATCCGGATCGGGGTCATCGTCTGACTGCATCGTCACGTTAAGGGTCACAGGAGTGTTGCTCACGCTGAAGGTGCCACTGGCATCATAATAACCCGACTTCTCTACCGTATAACTATAAGCACCCGGAAGGGCATCAAAACTGGCCTGGCCGGAGGCATCTGTGTAAATGATGATCTGATCAGGAGTATCATCCATGGGCTCTATATAAGCCTCAATGTTCCAGACAACATCAAAACCATAATATGAAGCTGGTTGCCAGGGGTTCTCACCAAATTGTAAAAGGTCAGATAGCGGAGAAAATTCGTCGCTATTTGTATGTGCAGCAGGGAAAACACCATCACCCGGGTCACCAATTTCCCAGCCAATCCATAATTCCTGTGTAATGTCGATCAGATAAGGATCCAAAAGATCTACCTCAACCCAGGTTTGCTCTCCAACCATCATGGTCTGGCTACGCATTAAGGTAGGATTGTCAATAGACCCCTGCCAGATCCTAACTGAACCATATTCAGGCTCATTATTTATGTAAACACGGATCTTTGACACCCCCCAACCACCGTAGCCAGTAAGATCTTCGGGCATCCAGCGGATTGCGGTATTCCATGGTGCTGTTTCGTCTCCACCAAGACCAAGGGCACTTTCGTTTACATTGCCAATGCCTTGCCAGTACTCGATCCAAATACCCTCTTTGGAACAACTGTCATATGAAGGTAACACACCAGGTTTGGTATTTCCGGAAGCTGTTAAAGTATGTTTCTCTTTGTTGGGTTGCGAATCAGGCAGGTGCACACTTCTGGTCAGTTTTACCGGTTGATCAAATGATTTGTCGCCATCAGGCGTAACCGTAATCATCGCATTCGGAATGGGTTGGCCATTCTGATCGTTTACATTGAATGTTACAGGATAGGTGTCCGGTTCGGGATCACCTTCACCCATCTCAAAGTTGATTGTCACAATATCAGAGCTGCCTGTGGTATATACAGACTGCACCCCGGCAGTGTGCTCACCATCGGGAAGATTCGAAAACAGATATTCCGTCTCCATAATCTCCTCAGCTACCAGTGCATCGTTCAGATATACGTTGAAGCCCAGAAAACCGCGCTGTCCTGGCTGCGGGGAGCGAGGATCACCGGCATAAACGTGGGTCTCAAGCGGAATAAGCTCCGGTGCAGGTCCTTGTGCAACAGTGCCGCTGTAGCTACCGCGATTCAAATCACCAAGGTTGTTGCCATAGGCCCGCAGCAGGAAGTTAACCTCAAAGCCCCAAACAGAAATGTCGGTAAATGCACTGGTGGGATCCGTGATGTTGAATACACCAAACTGCGTGCCAGGTAAAAAGTCCCAGGGAGCTCCAACACCGTCATCCGTCGCCAGACCAAGAAAACCATTATAGCTCAATCCAATGAAGAAACCTTCCGGCATTTCGATCGGCGTGGCGAACTCATAAAGGTTCCACTCGTTGTCGTTGTTCGCAACGTTCTCTGCTGTGTAAACAAGATTGTTGCGGTCTGGCAAGCCTTCCGGTGTCAGGCCAAAAACCCATAACTTAACCGTGTTATGCGGACCACCCTCGGAGGTCAGATACCAGGTCATCTCCTGAAGGATCGCGTCATTAAAGTGAACTGCGCCCATCACGGAGTTCCATGTGCCCTGGAAACCAAGTTGACCAACAACAACACCGTCATCATAACGGAATTCATAAGTGTCTCCGGAATCGTTCCAGGTGAACAGTGCCTCGCCGGGATCCATGTCCTCGGTAATCACATTCAAATTAAACGGCTCTAAAATGTAATACATTAGAAATACATCTACCGATAAATCAGCACCATCTACCGTGAAGGTAACCTCCTGGGCAACATAGCCCGGTGCTGAGACATTTGCTGTATAGGACTGGTTGTCATGCAGCATAAACACAGCCAGACCGTTCTCGTCGGTATGGTAAATGTCGCCATCGATGTTGATCGAGGCACCTTCAATGGGTGTCTCATCCACATTGTCCTCCCCTACAAAAAAGGTCACTTCATAGATGTCGGGGGCTTCGCCAAGGAATATGTCATCAAAGTTCCACCAGTTGATATCGTCGGATACGCCATCAAATACCCATGCAATGTAGAAATCATCTGTACCTACTCCATGCTGGCTCTCGGTAAGAATCACCTCAAAGTCATGCGCAGGAATATCGGACGGATCAACCCATTCTGCTACAAGGTATTCAACATCATCGGCAATGGTAACCACACGAAGGGTATAGATTCCCGGACCACTGAAGTTGTTTACAAAGTTCTTGAAGCTGAGAAGCAGCGCATCATAGCCCGAAGTGTTGATCTTCGGTGAATACAGATAGAACTCTCCCGTAACATTCGGGGACCAGTTGAAGCGCATCTCGGGAGTTTCTCCGCCAGCATTGCTCGAGTTATTTACACCCCAGTTGCCTATGTCGCGAGTCCAGTTCGAAGGAAGCTCTCCGTTGGGAATACCCGTGAAGCTCTCTGTCCAGGGAAGACCGTAGGGAGCATCACTCCCGGTCATTGCTACATGTACTGTCATATCTTCACCGTCAACGGTAAAGTCAACCAGCTCTGGGGCAAAACCTGGCTTACTTACATTTGCGGTATAGCTGCCGTCCTGCAGTTCTATTGTAGCCATTCCATCCTCATTGGTATGGATTGGGTCGAGGTCACCGATGGTGATCATCGCACCTTCTATGGGGTTTTCTTCGGTGGTATCATCAACAACATGAAAAGTAACCTGGTAAAGTTCAGTATCTTCATCGATAACAAAATCAATGGTAACAACTTCCGAACTTCCCGTAGTGTAAACAGACTGTACTCCGGCAGTATGCGCTCCGGCGGGAAGACCGGTAAACAGGTATTCTGTATCCTCGATCTCTCCGATAACAAAATCATCGTTGAGGTATACGTTGAAACCAAGAAAGGCACGCTGTTCTGCCTGCGGGAAGTGAGGATCACCAGCATCAACGCGGGTCTCAAGCGGGATAAGCTCCGGAGCAGGTCCTTCTGCAACAGTGCTATTATAATCTCCGCGGCTCAAGTCTCCAAGATTGCTGCCATAGGCCCTCAGCAGGTAGTTAACCTCGAAGCCCCAAACAGAAATGTCAGAAAATGCACTGTTGGGATCCGTAATGTTGAATACGCCAAACTGTGTGCCTGGTATAAAGTCCCAGGGAGCTCCAACACCATCATCTATGGCCAAACCAAGAAAACCATCATAGCTCAAGCCAATGAAGAAGCCTTCCGGCATCTCGATCGGAGTGGCGAACTGATAAAGGGTCCATTGATTGTCATTATTAGGTACGTTCTCGGCTGTGTAAACAATATTGTTGCGATCTGGCAAGCCTTCTGGCGTCAGGCCAAGAACCCATAACTTAACCGTGTTATGAGGACCACCCTCAGAGGTCAGATACCAGGTCATCTCGTTAAGGATTGCGTCATTGAAGTGTACCGAACCCATCACAGAGTTCCATGTACCCTGAAAACCAAGCTGACCGTTTACAATACCATCATCATAGCGAAACTCATAATCATCGCTATAATCGTTCCAGCGAAACAATGCCTCTCCGGGATCCATGTTTTCGGTAATCACGCTTAGATTAAACGGTTCTTCGATGTCATCCACCAAAAGTACATCTACCGATAAATCAGCACCATCTACCGTAAAGGTAATCTCCTGGGCCACATAGCCCGATGCAGTTACGTTGGCAGTGTATGTCTGATTGTCTGCAAGCATGAATGCCGCCAATCCATTCTCATCAGTATGGTAAATATCTCCGCCAATGTTGATCGAGGCACCTTCAATGGGTGTTTCATCAATATTATCCTCTCCAACAAAAAAGATAACTTCAAACATATTTGAAGCTTCGCCCAAAGATACGTTATCAAAGTACCAATAGTTTATATCATAAGAATCACCATCGAGCTCCCAAGCAATGTAGAAATCCGCTGAACCGACTCCATGCTGTCCGGCTGTAAGGATAAATTCAACATGATCCGGTCCGATGTTGTCTGGGTCTACCCATTCCTGGACCACGTACTCAACATCATCTGCTATGGCAATAACACGGAGTGTGTATACACCCGGTGTACTGAAGTTATCGATATAATGATCGAAGCCAAGCACCAGTGCATCATGACCCGAGGTGTTGATTTTGGCTGAAGTCACACGAAACTGATCAACACTTGGCGGTGACCAGTTGAATCGCATCTCAGGAGCTGCGCCTCCGGCATTAGCAGTGTTCTGAACAGACCAGTTTGTATGCGTTCTTGACCAGTTTGCCGGGATCTGTCCAACAGGAACACCAGAAAATGTTTCTGTCCAGGGGATATCCAGATCGTCATCATCATCGTCCTGTGACTCCCTGTATGCAGCAATCACGTGTTTGATCTCCCGCAAAGTTCTGGTATTATCACCATCAGCAGGATGCCCTGTAGCAACACCCTGGTAAGTGATGGATGGATTGGAGAAATACGGGATCACCGTATGGTCTATTCCATCGTTAAAATACTGACCTGACGCATAAGTCATCACAGAACAATAATGGCCACCATCATTGCCTGTCCAGCGCCAGCCTGCTGACCATTGGTTTTCGGACCAGTTCCACCAGTCCGTTGGACCGGGTTGGAAATTTTGATCCTTGT
>SKTA01000121.1 GCA_007122745.1 Bacteroidales bacterium | reverse complement strand
GAAGTTTTTACATTAATTGAGATTGAAATATGCCAACAATTCAGCAATTGGTTCGTAAGGGGCGCAAGAAAGTGACTTACAAGAGTAAGTCTCCCGCATTGGATTCTTGTCCTCAGCGTCGTGGTGTTTGTGTGCGAGTTTACACAACAACACCGAAAAAACCTAATTCTGCTATGCGTAAGGTAGCCAGAGTAAGGCTTACCAACGGAAAAGAGGTAAATGCATACATTCCAGGTGAAGGACATAACCTTCAGGAGCACTCCATTGTATTGATACGTGGGGGCAGGGTTAAGGATTTACCGGGTGTTCGTTACCATATCATTCGTGGAGCCCTTGACACCAGTGGTGTAGAGGGGCGTAACCAGCGCAGGTCAAAATATGGAACCAAAAGGCCGAAGGCGAAAAATTAATCAATAAGAAGCACTTTATACAATATTATTTAGTACCATGAGAAAGTCGAAACCAAAAAAGCGTATTTTGCTTCCTGATCCCAGGTTTAATGATACTTTGGTGACTCGCTTCGTAAACAATTTGATGTTGAGGGGGAAGAAGAACCTTGCTTATAATATTTTCTATGAGGCAATTGACATTGTTTCTGAGAAGACCAATGAGGATGGACTTGAGGTGTTTAAAAAAGGACTTGCGAACGTGACGCCCGCCGTTGAGGTGCGCAGCCGCCGTATTGGTGGTGCAACATTCCAGATCCCATCTGAGATCCGTCCTGACAGAAAAGTTTCAGTTGGTATTAAGCATATGATCAACTTTTCCCGCAAGCGCAATGAAAAAGGGATGGCTGCCAAGCTGGCAGGAGAGATAATCGCTGCCAGCAAAGAGGAGGGCGCGGCCTATAAAAGAAAGGAAGACACCCACCGTATGGCAGATGCAAACAAAGCGTTTTCGCACTTCAGGTTTTAATAAAGATAAAAGAATTCAGGAATAGTTAATGGCCAGAGATCTCACATACACACGCAACATCGGTATTATGGCACATATCGACGCCGGCAAGACAACAACTACCGAGCGGATATTGTTCTATACCGGCGTGAACCATCGCCTGGGAGAGACCCACGATGGTGCTGCAACCATGGACTGGATGGTGCAGGAGCAGGAGCGTGGGATCACCATTACGTCGGCCGCCACAACTACTTTCTGGTACTTCAATCAAAAGCAATATAAGATAAACATCATAGATACACCCGGACATGTTGACTTTACCGTAGAAGTTGAGCGGAGTCTTCGTGTGCTGGATGGAGCCATTGCCCTGTTTTGTGCTGTTGGAGGCGTTGAACCCCAATCTGAAACGGTTTGGAGGCAGGCAGATAAATACAAGGTTCCCCGTATCAGTTTCATAAACAAAATGGACCGGGCGGGTGCCGACTTTTTCAGTGTCGTGGAAAAGATCCGTGAACGTCTGGGTATGAATGCCGTTCCGCTTCAGATTCCCATCGGCGAAGAGGAGGAATTTAAAGGGGTTGTTGATCTGATCACAAATAAGGCATATGTTTGGGAAGAGCAAAGCCTGGGATCTGTTTTTGTTGAAGTGCCCATTCCCGAAGAACTCGCCGAAACGGTTATGAATTACAGAACCAAATTGGTTGAAGGGTGTGCGGAAGAGAGTGAGGAATTGCTTGAAAAGTTCATGGAAGACCCCGATTCCATTTTAGAAGATGAGATGACATCCATCATCCGCAAGGCCACAATCGACCGACGCATTACGCCGGTGCTTTGTGGTTCTGCATTTAAAAACAAAGGCATTCAGTCATTGCTGGATGCCGTGATCAAATTCCTTCCTTCACCCCTCGATGTTGAGGCGATTGAAGGAATTCATCCAAAAACAGAAAAACCGATTATACGTAAGGCCGATGCAAATGAACCTTTTGCTGCATTGGCCTTTAAAATTGCCAACGATCCATATGTGGGCAGACTCTGCTTTTTCAGGGTTTATAGCGGCACCCTTAATGCCGGTTCTTACGTGTTTAATGCCTCTGCAAAGAAAAAAGAGCGCATTTCGCGAATCCTTCAGATGCATGCAAACAAACAGAACCCAATCGAAAAAATCGAAGCGGGAGACATTGGTGCAGCAGTTGGCTTTAAAAACATTCGTACCGGTGACTCACTGTGCGACGAAAAACATCCGGTCATTCTGGAATCCATGACATTCCCCGAGCCGGTTATCAGCGTTGCCATTGAGCCCAAAACGCAAGCAGACCTTGATAAGCTTAACCTCGCCCTGATGAAACTGACGGAAGAGGATCCCACATTTGTGGTCAAGACAGATCCCGATAGCGGCCAGACCATCATCAGCGGAATGGGAGAACTGCACCTGGAGATCCTTCTTGACAGGCTTAGCAGGGAATTTAGTGTGGAAGCCAACCAGGGTGAGCCGCAGGTGGCCTACAAAGAGGCAATTACCTCTTCTTTAAAACACAGGGAGGTCTATAAAAAGCAAACCGGTGGCCGCGGGAAGTTTGCAGACATTGTATTTGAAATTGGCCCGGCAGATGAAGATGTTAAAGGACTGCAATTTATTGATGAGGTGAAGGGTGGAAACATTCCAAAGGAATATATCCCCGCCATTGAGAAGGGATTTAAAAATGCCATGCAAAATGGTGTGATGGCAGGATTTCCCCTTGAAAGCCTGAAAGTGCGATTGATTGATGGATCCTACCATAATGTAGACTCCGACTCACTGTCGTTTGAACTTGCTGCCAAAATTGCATTCAAAAAAGCATGCAAGAAGGCATCAACAGTTCTCCTGGAACCGATTATGAAACTTGAGGTGATCACCCCGGAAGAATATCTCGGTGATGTTGTTGGAGACATCAATCGTCGTCGCGGACATATGAACAATGTTGCGGCAAGGATTAACCTTCAGGTTGTGAACGCCCAGGTGCCTTTGGCAGAGATGTTTGGTTATGTTACCTCCTTGCGGACACTGACAAGTGGACGGGCTACTTCTACAATGGAGTTCAGCCATTTTCAGGAGGTGCCTCAGAATATATCTGATGAACTGATTTACAAATTATATGGAGTTAAATACTAAAGCAATCATAATAAAAAAGTTGAACCGTGAGTCATAGAATTCGAATTAAATTAAAGTCATACGATTACAATCTCGTAGACAAGTCTGCCGAGAAAATCGTTAAAACCGTAAAGACAACCGGAGCAGTAGTTAATGGACCCATTCCGTTGCCTACCAACAAAAGGATCTTTACCGTTCTGCGGTCTCCCTTTGTAAACAAAAAGTCAAGGGAGCAGTTTCAGCTTTGCTCTTACAAGCGGCTGCTGGATATTTATTCCTCTTCGTCAAAAACTGTTGATGCTTTAATGAAGCTTGAATTGCCCAGTGGTGTGGAAGTGGAGATAAAGGTGTAAGGAATTAACAAGGAAGCATACAGATAAAAACGACAAAAAATGTCAGGATTAATTGGAAAAAAAATAGGAATGACCAGCATTTTTGATGCCTCTGGGAAAAACGTCCCATGCACGGTTATAGAAGCTGGTCCATGTGTTGTTACGCAAATCAAAACAAAGGAAAACGATGGTTATGAAGCCATTCAGCTCGCCTTTGATGAACAAAAGGAAAGCCGGGTAAACAAGCCCATGAAAGGGCATTTTGCCAGGGCAAAGACAACACCGAAGAAGGTTCTTGCTGAGTTTACCCGTTTTGAAAAAGGGCAGCGTAAGGGGTTTGGTGAAGTGCTTACGGCTGATATATTCATTGAAGGAGAGTATATTGATGTGGTTGGCACCAGTAAAGGGAAAGGCTTTCAGGGCGTTGTTAAGCGTCACGGTTTTGCAGGTGTCGGTCAGGCAACCCACGGTCAGCACAACCGCTTACGGGCTCCCGGATCACTTGGTGCATCTTCATGGCCTTCCAGAGTTTTCAAAGGGATGCGAATGGGTGGTAGAACCGGTGGCAAAAGGGTAAAGATGATCAACCTGCAGATTATGAAGCTGGACCCTGAAAAGAATATTGTAGTTGTTAAAGGTTCTGTACCAGGACCAAATGGATCATATTTAATTCTTGAGCGATGGAGTTAGAAGTATATAACATTGACGGAAGCAAAACATCAAAAACAGTATCCCTGGATGAAAAGGTGTTTGGCATTCAACCAAACGACCATGTGCTTTACCTTGCCGTAAAGCATCACATGGCCAACAAACGTCAGGGCACACATAGTACGAAAGGGCGCAGTGAAATTAAGGGCAGTACCCGTAAATTAAGGCGCCAGAAAGGTACCGGAGCTGCGCGTATTGGTAGCATCAAATCTCCATTGCTGCGTGGTGGTGGTATAGTATTTGGCCCGAAGCCAAGGGATTATTCGTTTAAGCTGAATAAAAAGGTTAAACGATTGGCCAGGCGATCTGCACTTTCTTACAAAGTAAAGGATGAAAACCTGATGGTTCTCGAGGATTTCACGATGGATGCGCCCCAAACCAGGAAATATCTGGAGATATTAAAGAATTTTGACCTGGAGAATAAAAAGACCCTTTTGGTTATTCCGGAAAGCAATCACACGATTCAGCTTTCTGCGCGTAACCTGCCCAAGGCTAAGGTGGTTATTGCTGAGACACTCCATACATACCAGATCCTGAATACAGAGAAACTTCTGGTTTTGGAAAGTTCAATTGAGAAAATTCAGGAAAGTTTGCTTGACAAGTAAAGTAAGATAAAAAGCTGCATGATTTGCAGTTGAAAAATTGAGAAAAAAATGGAAGTTTTAATTAAGCCCCTTATAACCGAAAAGATGACCGCGGTTACAGAAAAGTATCCGAACCGCTACGGTTTTATCGTCACCAAGGCAGCAACCAAATCACAGATTCGTCATGCCGTTGAGGAGATGTACGATGTAACCGTTGCCTCAGTCAACACCATGGTATATCTGGGTAAACGCAAAACACGCTATACACGGACAGGTGTTCAATCCGGAAGAAAAAATAATTTTAAAAAGGCCATCGTCACCCTGGACGAGGGTCAGGTAATTGATTTTTACAGCAATATATAGAGATTCATGGCTTTAAGAAAATTTAAACCTACAACACCCGGCCAGCGTAACAAGATCATCAGTGCCTTTGATGACATTACCACTTCAAGGCCTGAGAAAAGTCTGGTTAAAGGAAAACACAAAAGCGGAGGGAGAAACAACAAAGGTAAAATGACCTTGCGCTATATTGGTGGTGGTCATAAGCGCAGTTACCGAATCATTGACTTCAAGCGTGATAAGGATGGTGTTCCTGCTACAGTGAAAACCATTGAGTATGATCCGAACAGGTCTGCCCGCATCGCTTTGCTTTTTTATGCAGATGGTGAGAAGCGCTACATCGTTGCACCAAACGGATTAAAGGTTGGAGCAACGGTTCTCTCGGGAGAGAAGGCTACCCCTGATGTTGGCAATACATTGTTTTTGCGCGACATTCCACTGGGAACAGTTGTTCATAACATTGAACTGAAACCCGGACAAGGGGCAAAAATGGCCCGAAGTGCCGGCACTTATGCACAGCTTACCTCCAGGGAAGGCAAATATGCTTCATTGAAGCTTCCATCAGGAGAGATCCGCATGGTATTGACCACCTGCAAGGCAACCATTGGTACCACCTCCAATCCTGACCATATGCATGAGATGTCAGGAAAGGCAGGGAGAAGCCGCTGGCTTGGTCGTCGTCCGAGGACCCGTCCTGTGGTTATGAACCCGGTTGATCACCCGATGGGTGGTGGTGAAGGTCGTGCTTCCGGAGGACACCCAAGAAGTCGTAAGGGATTGCCGGCAAAAGGTTACAAAACCCGTAACCGTAAGAAGGCTTCCAACAGGCTCATCGTTGAAAGAAGAAAGAAATAACCTATCGTTAACACGAAAAATATAATCATATGAAAAAAAAAAAAAAAAAAGGACCGTATATACACTACAAACTG
>SKTA01000126.1 GCA_007122745.1 Bacteroidales bacterium | reverse complement strand
TTTTTACCGCGCCGCGGGCGCGGTATTACTCGTTTTACAACGTTTCCGTTTAAACAATATGTAATGTTGCAATTACTGTGTTTTGTTGCGATATAGATAGAACGCTTTATAATGATCAAACCGACTCTGTTTTTGTAATTTTGAAAAAGATTTGATGTACAAACGCGCCCTGTGGCGCGTTTGTGTTTTAAAACAAATTGTGTTCCGTAAAGACGCGCCCCCGGCGCGTCTCGGCCACAGCGCGTCTCGGTCGTGGCATTTGGAAAAGCTTCTTAAACAAAAACCACGCACAAAAAACAGACCTTACCAACAAAAAACAACAAACAACGAACAATAAACAAAGAACATTTATGTCATTCCCGCATTGTGGCAATCGCTTTTGCGCGGAAGCTTCCCGCTCAGGATGACAAGAGGATTCTGATTATCTTAACCTTAACCTTAACCTCAACCTCAAACTCAATTGGTATTTTTTTTGTAATTTCACGAACTTTTTGAATCAATATTATAAATAAAATCAGACTATGAATAAGGAAAAGATCATTCAGGAACATATATTCGAAATAAGCTGGGAAGTATGCAACAAGATTGGAGGAATCCATACTGTAATAAGCAGCAAGGCACCACTTCTGACCGGAAAATACAAAGATAATTACATTACCATTGGTCCGGATGTGTGGAAAGAAACACACCGCAACCCTGAGTTCGTGGAAGATCCGAATCTGATGCAGGCCTGGCGTGAGTATGCCGAACAAAACGGTTTGCACTTCCGGATTGGCAGATGGCAAATTCCGGGAGAGCCGATTGCCATACTTGTTGACTTTACACCCCTTTTTGGACAAAAAGACAAGATCTTTTCCGATTATTGGTTGAAATTCGGTCTCAACTCGCTAAGTGGTCAGTGGGATTATACAGAGCCGGCCATGTTCGGTTATGCAGTCGGACAGGTGATTGAAAGCTATTATGAATTCTACCTTTCAGCACATGATCGACTGATAGCCCATTTCCATGAATGGATGACAGGAGCAGGAGTACTTTATCTTCGTGATAAGGTTGCCCAGGCAGGGACAGTTTTTACAACGCATGCCACTGTGCTTGGCCGCTCTCTGGCCGGGCACGGCAGGGAATTATACAAGCAGCTTGATCAAACCGATGCTGAGGCCATGGCCTTGGAGCTGGGGGTTTCTTCGAAGCATAGCCTGGAACAAAAAGCAGCTCAGATGGCGGATATGTTTACTACGGTTTCTTCTGTTACTGCCAGGGAATGTGAGTTGCTGTTAGGGAAAAAACCGGATCTTCTTACGCCAAACGGGTTTGGCAGTGATCACATCATGACAGATTCCAGCATTATGGAAAAACGGGTGGAAGCCCGTACCCGATTGCTCGATGTGGCGCGCGGTCTCCTTAATCAAAATATTCCTGAAGATAGCATGATCATTGCCCACAGCGGCAGGTATGAATTCAGGAATAAGGGGATTGATCTTTTTATTGATGCATTGGGAGCAGTCAATAAAACAAAACAGGATAAACCTTTGGTGGCCTTTATTTTGGTGCCTGCAAACCAGGCAGGCATACGAAAAGAGGTACAAGATCGAATAAAATCTCCCAATTTTGATCATCCTGCTGAACGGGATTACCTGACACATAAATTGGTTGATTCGGAGCACGATCAAATTCTTAACCGGATTCAGAAAGCAGGACTGAATAACAAGCCCGGTGATGCCGTTAAGGTAATTTTTACCCCTGCATATCTGAATGGGGAAGACGGTATATATAACCTTGATTACTTTGACCTGCTTGCAGGTTTTGACTTAACCGTTTTTCCATCCTATTATGAGCCCTGGGGATATACACCGATGGAAAGTATCGCCATGCACATCCCAACTGTTACATCATCATTGTCAGGATTTGGGCAATGGGTTGGCCAAAGTGAAAAAGATTTTGAAGAGGCTGTTTTTATTTTGGAAAGAGATGACCATAACTATGAGGATGTTACAAAACAGATTACAGATATCCTAAGCGGTCGTCTTAAAGCCGCTCAGAAAGCCGATTTTCTTGGAAAGGACCACCCTTCAGATCCTTTGAGCCACGCTGCCTTCCTGGATGCTAGGCATAAAGCCGGTGATCTTGCTAAAGGTGTATTGTGGGACATTCAGATCAAACAATATCATGAAGCTTACAGATCGGTAATTGAGAAAGCGATGAAGCGCCATGATCAGTTCAGGGATAAGAAACCCCCGGCAAGATCAATTGCATTGCCCCCGGTGGAAAGCATGCGGCCAAAATGGAAAAAGATATCGATTGAGGTCAAGGTTCCGAAAACCTTAAGCCAGCTTCCGGTAATGGCCAGAAATTTATGGTGGACCTGGAATTATGAAGCCCTTGATTTATTTGAGCGGATTGATCCGGCGTTATGGACAACATGCGAAAAGAACCCCATCACGCTGATGGAGAACCTAAGCATGGAGCATTACGAAAGGCTTGCTAAAGACAAAATGTTCATGCAGCATTACAAAATGGTTGTTGAAAAGTTCAACAAATACATGGATGCCGGAAAGCAAAAAGCCACCAAGACCATTGCTTACTTCTCAATGGAATATGGTTTGCATGAAACCATTAAGATATACAGTGGCGGTTTGGGTGTTCTTGCCGGAGACTTCATGAAGCAGGCCAGTGACGACAATGTCGACATGATTGGCGTCGGATTGCTTTACCGCTACGGATATTTTACCCAAAGCCTGTCTGTAAGCGGAGAGCAGCTTGACACCTACCATCCGCATGATTTTGCAAAGATGTCTGCTGTTCCGGTTCGCAAGGAGAATGGGGAAAGGCTGCGCATCAGCATCGCCTTTCCCGGTAGAACCCTCCATGCACGTGTGTGGCGTATCGATGTAGGAAGAATACCGCTTTATCTCCTTGATACGGATGTCTCTGAAAATGCAGCCGTTGACCGTTTCATCACCCATCAGCTTTATGGCGGTGACTGGGAAAATCGCTTCAAGCAGGAATTTTTGCTCGGCATTGGCGGCATCAGGGTTTTGGAGGCATTGGGAATTCAACCTGATGTTTTCCATTGCAATGAAGGGCACGCTGCTTTTACAGGACTGGAAAGATTACGGAAGTATGTTCAGGATGATAAGCTCAGCTTCCATGAGGCCATGGAGGTGGTAAGGGCCAGCAGTCTGTTTACCACCCACACACCTGTACCAGCCGGTCACGATTTTTTCAGCGAGGACATGCTGCGTACCTACATGCCTCATTACGCCGACAGGCTGGGAATCAGTTGGGAAACTTTCATGGGGATGGGTAAGATGAATCCGGAAAATACTGAAGAGGACTACTCAATGAGTGTGCTTGCTGCAAAGCTCGCACAGGAGATTAACGGTGTGAGCCTGATTCACGGGAAAGTGTCCAGAAGTATGTTTAAGGACCTTTATCCGGGCTATTTTCCTGAGGAATTGCATATCGGACACGTAACAAATGGCGTGCATTATGGCACCTGGACTGCCAAAGAGTGGCAGGAGCTGTATTTGAATAGCTTTGGAGAGGAATTCCTTAACAATGTATCCGATCCTACAGCATGGGAAAAGATTTACGATGTTTCGGACCAGAAAATATGGGAGATTCGCAACCAAAAGAGGAAACAATTGCTCGATTACATCAGGGAGCGCTTGTTGGCAAACTTGTCGAGAAGGCAAGAAACACCCAGAAAGATATACCAGATGATGGAGGCTGTCAGTGAAAATACATTGACAATTGGCTTTGCCAGGCGTTTTGCCACCTACAAAAGGGCACATCTGCTGTTTAATGACCTGGAAAGACTTTCACGCATAGTAAACAATCCGGAGATGCCCGTTCAGTTTATTTATGCCGGCAAAGCGCATCCGGCCGATAAAGCAGGTCAGGAACTTATCCGGCACATCATGGATATCAGCAAAAGGAAAGAGTTCCGTGGAAAAATCCTTTTCCTCGAAGATTACGACATGGAGTTGGGCAGGGAACTGGTGAAAGGTGTGGACGTGTGGTTAAACACCCCTACCCGACCGTTGGAAGCTTCGGGAACAAGCGGAGAAAAGGCTGTTTTGAACGGAGTGATGAACCTGAGTGTTCTGGACGGCTGGTGGGCTGAAGGGTATGTTGAAGAAGCGGGCTGGAAGCTTAAAGAGGAGAAAACATTCGAAAACCAGGACTTCCAGAATGAACTTGATGCAGAAACCGTTTATACAATTTTGGAGACGGAGGTAGCACCCATGTTTTATGACAGGGATAAAAACGGGCTTCCAAAGGAATGGATCCGTTGGGTGAAGAATTGTATCGCGAAAATTGCGCCGCACTATACCAACAAAAGGATGATGGATGACTATTTTGGTATTTTCTACAACAAACTCTTTGAAACTTCGGAAAGGATGTCGCGCGACAACTACAAGATCGCCAGATCGCTGGTCTTTTGGAAGAACAAAATCATCCAGGCCTGGGATAAGATTGAAGTGGTTGACCGTAAGGTGCTAACCAACTCGGGAAAAACCATTATGCTTGGAGAACCTTTTGTTGCTGAAATTCTTTTAAAAGCGAACGGCATCAAAGACTCAGACTTTGGTCTGGAGGTGGTTTTTGTTCAGAAAACAGTTGGTGGGGATCGTGAGATCGTATCTGTTTACGAGATGGAACTGGTGGATCAAGAAAACAATTTGTTGCGATACAGGTGTGAAGTTCCGGCTAAACGCACCGGTGACTTCAATTATGCTTTCCGGATGTTTCCCAGGAATAATGACCTGGCACACCGGCAGGATTTCCATCTGATCAAGTGGATATAATTGCACTTGTCGCAATAACTTTGTAAATTTGGTTCTCTTTGAATCCAGAGCTTAAAGAATCTGATCATTATTAATTTAATTTTAATACAACATGAAAATACTGGAAGGAAAAACTGCACTAATTACCGGTGGATCGCGGGGTATTGGCCGTGCCATAGCCCTGGGCTTTGCACAAACAGGTGCTAATGTGGCATTTTCAGATCTAAAATATGATGAAAATGCAGCAGCACTGGAGAAAGAGTTGCAATCGCTTGGCGTAAAGGCAAAGGCTTACGCATCAGATGCCGGTAGCTTTTCTGAGAGTGATAAACTTGTCAGTGATGTGATTGAAGATTTTGGGAAAATTGATATTCTGGTCAACAACGCCGGTATCACCAAAGATACTTTGTTGATGCGCATGACCGAAGAGATGTGGGATGCCGTGATCCAGGTAAACCTTAAATCTGCCTTTAACCTGACGAAAGCAGTGCAAAAATACATGCTCAAGCAGAGAAGTGGCAGCATCATCAATATGAGCTCCATTGTTGGATTGGGCGGGAATGCCGGACAGGCAAATTATGCTGCTTCAAAGGCGGGAATGATCGCTTTCACAAAATCTGTGGCGCAGGAAATTGGAGCCAGGAACATCCGTGTAAATGCAATAGCCCCCGGATTCATTGAAACTGAAATGACTGCAAAGCTTCCGGAGGAGGTCAAAAAAGAGTGGGCAGAAAAAATACCGCTGAAACGTGCAGGTACACCTGATGATGTTGCCAATATGGCAATCTTTCTTGCGTCAGACATGGCGTCCTATGTTACAGGCCAGGTAATTACCGTGTGCGGCGGGATGAATAAGTAATTTTTTACCAATGTATTGTCGTCAGATCAATGCGATACAGTTCAAAAATCTGGAAGAGATCACCTTATCTCTTTCACCAAAATTCAATTGTTTTGCCGGCCATAACGGTGCCGGCAAAACAAACTTGATGGACGCAATATATTACCTCTCATTCTGCAAAAGCTTCACCAATCCATCCGATGCACAAAACATCCAATTTGGAAAAGATTTCTTTCTTATCCAGGGCCATTACAAAATCAATGGACAGGAGGATTCCATTCATTGCGGTGTAAAAAAAG
>SKTA01000213.1 GCA_007122745.1 Bacteroidales bacterium | reverse complement strand
CATCAGAAGCGGAGATCTTTCTTTTTGGTACTTTTTCTTTGGATGGTTGCCAAAGAAAAAGTACATCCAAAAAAGATAGCAAGAGCAATAACCAAAGGCAATTGATTCGTTATTCGGCCCCTACAGGGCCGTAACACATAAGATATTGGCGCTGAGCTATCAATGTTTGGCCCCGATGGGGCCATACGTGGTATAATCAAATTCCAGGTGCTGAAAAGCGCATAAATTTCCAAATAAATCACGAAATCCGGAACAGGACAGTCCAAGTGCTGTCCTTACAGTTTTCTTATGGTTAATCATGCAGGTCGGCCAAGTCCGGCCAACCTCTTCTCCCCTGTTCCCTGGGTAGCTTTCATTCGGGTTACCATCAGTTCATCGTTCCACTCCACCAGCAGAAAATCGGCCTGCCCGGCTGGGTGAAGAGTATCCTGATCAAGAGTGATGATGTCGCGGTATCCAAATCCCAAGCATATTTTCATACCAAAAAAAAACAATTATTCATTAATACAAGGAAAATGCCGATTTTTTAAACTAATTTAATCATTTGTCGTTTAACTTCACATTTAACAATAGTTTGGTATGTGAAACTTTTTTCGTTGTGTGAGCAAAACAAACTTTTTTGGGCTAAGGGTTTTATTATTGTTTTGGTATCCTGCATTCTATAAGCATATCACCCCTTCGGGGTTTTAATGTTTCTGTTTTTTTAGTCTGCACATTTGCTAATCTGCACATCTGCACATTTTCTTCAAACTTTTTCCCGAATACATTGTTAATCGATTGCACAAAAATGGAGTCATTACCAGGATAGTATATTCCATTCCACTGAAAAACCATAACCATTAAACGACACAATCATGAACAACGCACAATTTTACTATGCCAGGCCGCAGAACGAGCCTGTGCTTGAATATAAAAAAGGATCGCCGGAGCGTAAAACGCTTGAAGCGGAATTGAAGCGCCAAAGCAACATACAGGTAGAGATCCCTCTGATCATTGGCGGCAAGGAGGTACGTACCGGCAACACCGGCAATGTAGTCATGCCGCACGACCATCAGCATGTGCTGGCCACCTACCACAAAGCTGGAGAAAAAGAGGTGAGAATGGCCATTGATGCAGCCATGGAAGCACATCTGCAGTGGGCAGAAATGTCGTGGGTGGAACGCACCTCAATCACACTTAAGGTCGCTGCCCTGATCAGCGGGAAATACCGCGCCGTAATGAATGCTTCCACCATGCTTGGTCAGGGCAAGAATGCCTACCAGTCAGAGATTGAAGCCGCCTGCGAGCTGATTGACTTCATCCGGTTTAATGCCCATTATGTATCGGACATTTACAATGACCAGCCCCATTCAGAGATCGGAAATCTGAACCGCGTGGAGTACCGGCCACTCGAGGGCTTCGTGTTTGCCGTCAGTCCCTTCAACTTTACCGCTATTGCTTCCAACCTTGCACTGGCACCTGCCGCACTTGGCAACACCATCGTGTGGAAGCCCTCAACCACTTCGTTACTTTCCAATTATTACCTGATGAAGATATTCAAGGAGGCCGGCTTGCCCGACGGCGTAATCAACTTCATCCCGGGAAGCGGCAGCATGATCGGCGACATTGTGCTCAAGGACAAAAACCTGGGAGGTATCCACTTCACCGGTTCAAACAACACCTTTAATAACATCTGGCGTGCCGTGGGCAACAATCTGGAGCACTACCGCTCCTATCCGCGTGTGGTGGGAGAAACCGGCGGCAAGGATTTTGTGATGGTTCATCCCTCAGCCAATGTTGACGAGGTGGCCACCGCACTGGTAAGGGGCGCGTTCGAATACCAGGGACAAAAGTGCTCGGCAGCCTCCCGCGCCTACATACCGAAATCATTATGGGAAGAAACCCGCCAAAAGCTTAGTGAAAACATCGCCATGATCAAGCAGGGTGATCCGCGCGACTTCTGCAATTTTGTGAATGCCGTGATCGACGAAAAAGCATTTGACAAAATTATGGGGTATATCGAAAAGGCAAGGGATTCGAAAGATGCAGAGGTGATCATTGGAGGAAACGGAGACAAGTCCAAAGGCTATTTCATTGAACCAACAGTGGTGCTGACCAAAGACCCCCACTTCGTTACGATGGAAGAGGAAATATTTGGCCCGGTTTTATCCATTTATGTTTATGAGGATGATGATTTTGAAAAGACGCTGGAGCTCGTAAATAACACATCACCCTATGCGCTTACCGGCTCTATTTTCGCCCAGGACCGCTATGCTACAGTAAAAGCATGTCAAACACTGCGTTATGCCGCCGGCAACTTCTATTTCAACGACAAACCCACCGGTGCCGTTGTGGGACAACAACCCTTTGGAGGCTCACGTATGTCAGGCACCAACGACAAGGCGGGAAGTTATCTGAACCTGCTGCGCTGGATCAATCCACGCACGGTTAAAGAGACATTTACGCCACCCACCGACTTCAGGTATCCTTTCATGCACGAGGAGAAATGTTATAGATAGTTTGCAGATTTACAAATGTGAAGATGTGAAGATTTAAAAATGTGAAGATGTGCAGATTTACAAATGTGCAGATGTGAAGATTTAAAAATGTGCAGATGTGCAGATTTACAAATGTGCAAATGATTTTTGTGTCTCAAACTCTGTTATTAATTTGCTCATTTGCACATCTGCTAATTTTCACATCATCATTCCCTTCGAGCTTCCAGCTTCCAGCTTCGAGCTTTTCTACACTGACATTTCGCCGCGCAGTGGTTTACCCAGGTATTTTTTTACCCGCGTTGTGCTGTAGCCGTTGCCGAGCAGGTACATCAGCTTGGTGATGGCTGCCTCGGTGGTAATGTCGTGACCGCTGATGACGCCGGCTTCTTCCAGCCAGGCACTGGTTTCGTACTTTCCTTGCAAAACGGCTCCACCCCGGCATTGTGTTACATTATAAATGATCAGGCCACGTTCGGTCGCATCCCTGATCATCTCACTGAACCATTCAACTGTCATGGCATTACCGGCACCATAGGTTTCAAGGACCACAGCCTTCAAACCATCAATCGACAATATTGAAGAAACAACCTTGCTGCTGATGCCGGGAAAGAGTGTCAGCACGGCAATGTTGTTGTCCATCCCGGTGAAAATCCTGAACTCCTGATCGATCGGTTTATGAATGGCTGGTTCATTGTATTTGATAGTAACCCCTGCCCGGGCAAGAACGGGATAATTTACCGAATGAAACGCCTCAAAATGCTCGGCATTGTGCTTATGAGTGCGGTTGCCGCGGTAGAGCCGGTATTCAAAGTAAATACAAACCTCCGGAACCATTGCACGTCCATTTTTCTTTGCTGCAGCAATCTCTATTGCGGTGATAAAGTTTTCTTTGCCGTCGGTCCGGATCATGCCGATGGGCAGTTGTGAACCGGTAAGGATGACCGGTTTTGAAAGGTTTTCGAGCATAAAACTCAGTGCGGAAGCCGTATAAGCCATCGTATCGGAACCGTGCAGGATCACAAAACCGTCGTAGGCTTCGTAACGTTCTTCTATGAGCTTTGCCAGCCGTACCCAAACGGCAGGCTCCATGTTCGACGAATCGATGATGGGGTCATAGGAGATGCTATCGATATGACATTTGAACTTTTTGATCTCCGGGATCTGGTCGGTGAGATGCTCAAAGTCGACAGGACTGAGTGCACCTGTTTCCGGATTTTCAACCATTCCGATGGTGCCACCGGTGTAAATGACGAGTATGCGGGATTTAACTGGCATATTGAATTACACTGTTTTTTTTGTTTGTAGGGATTATTCTGCAAAGCTACGGAATGTTTGCAAATGCGAGGAGGCAGATGCGCTTTTGTAAAAAAAACAGCAAGGCCGGAAACGAATGCTTCCGGCCTTGCTTAAGTAATCAAAAACTAACTATTGACAATCCCTTAATTATTAATGATGTCAATTGTTTATAGATGTTAGTTTCGTTTGAGGATACGTTGTACCTGCATATTGCCATCCCAAATTACGCGAACCAGGTAAATACCCGGCTGCTGTGATAACAGGCTGACAGTATGCTCCCTGTCAGCTTCCACTTCTTGCTGCAGGATGAGCTCACCGCGCATGCCATAGACTTCAACAGTGATCATTGCATCTTGTGCCAACCAATTAAACGCAATGTTGAACTTGTCGCTCGTCGGGTTCGGATACAACTTAAAGTAGGATTCTATATGCCTGTCATCGACGCTAAGCACTTCTTCGGTTTCCTGGTCAGCGGAACTCCGTTCGTATGTGGCAAGGAAATGTTTTGGCTGCTTACCGCAGAACGGCGATTCCGGATCAATGTAAGCCAGCAGATAGCTGCCCTGCTTGATGGTGGTTCCCGGCATGAAGATGATGTTCTTACCGGCCACCATTTGGACACTGGCGCCTTCTTCAACGGTAAAGGTTGTGCCATCGCCTGCTATGACAAGGGTGTTGGGTGCATCGAAGCATTCTTCACCATCAACAACAACATCCTGGACATAAACGGCTTCCCTGATGAATTTGGCTGTTACAAACTTGCTTTCATCCATCGTGATTTCCACTGTCGGGTTGCCGGAGTTTGTATGGCCAATCCATTCGCTGAAGAGCCACCCTTCATCTGCTATGGCGTTCAGGTTTAGCACAGTGCCTTCCTCAACGGTGATCAGTACTGTTCCATCTTCAACAACAATGGGTGTCGGATAGGCTGTTCCCATTACTTCCACTTTGCCTTCACCTGAAATGGTAACCGACAGCACATAGAAGTTAGGTGGCAGCGGTTCGAAGTGAATGATAAAGCTCTGGTCGGGCAGTTCGTTGCCGCAAATGTCTTGTACGGCAAAGTGATAAGTCACCGTCCAGAGGCAGTCTGCTCCGCCCTGGATATCGTAAGAGTCGAACTCCGCGAAGACTTCGCCGCCGCAGTTATCTTCATAGGCTTCGAGCACTGATGCGATATAGGCATCGAAGTTTGCGATGATCTCTTCCGGTGTAGGTTCGCAGTCAACGCTGAATGCTGCACCAACGTAGGCCGGACCGACAAACACGGGTGCTTGCTGGTCACTGCCGGTGTAAGTCACATGGCAAGTTGCAGTATTTTCACAATCATCGCTTACTTCAAACTCGTAAACAAATGACCAGCCGCAGTCGCTGTTGTTCGCACCTGGGGTTGTACTGATCCACTGCACGTCGAGTCCAACGCCAAAGTCCTTGTACAAGGCTTTCACGTCATCTTCGAGCGCAACGGGGTCGAAGGCTTCGGCCTCAGCGAGGCAGAGATCCTGGTTCAGGAGGTTGAGCGAGCTGCAGCCGGTGTTTGCGTCAACGAGCACGATGGCTGCGCCGCCGGTGTCGGTATAGGTTTGACCGGGCAGCTCAATGCCGCATTCATCAACTACCTTGAAGGTATAGACGACTGTCCAGTCGCAATCCGTGCCACTGATGTCAGCATCCACGAACACGGCTGTTACCGGGCCACCGCAGTAGCCGGCATATCCCTGCTTGGCCATCTCTGCATTGAATGCAGCTTCAGCCTCTGTTTCACCTGGTGTCGCTCCTGCAATGCCGGTTTCACCCGGATAGGGGTTGCCCGTCAGTTCCGGAGCTGCCTGGTTGTAACCGGTGTTGGTGTAAGTTTGACCGGTCAGCTCATTTTCGCAATCATCAACAACCTTGAACGTGTAGATGATCGTCCAGCCGCAGTCAGTTCCCGTAACCTCAGTACCGGTAAGCACTGCGGTAAGGCTTAGATCTCCACAATAGGCAACGTATCCTTGTAAGGCTAATGTTGCATTAAATGGTGCGGCTGCAGTGGCATTGTCTTTACAGGAATTTACGCCGCTTACGCCTCCATAAGGGTCACCAACCAACTCGGGTCCGGCGAGCATACCACCTGAATCGGTATAGGTTCGGTCTGTCAGCTCATTGTTACAATTATCCACAACTTT
>SKTA01000167.1 GCA_007122745.1 Bacteroidales bacterium | reverse complement strand
TTTTCTTTTGATTTACACGACTGATACCAATTCCTTTATCTTCTACATATACAATCACCCCTTTGGCTGAATTTCCGGTGCTTACAGTGATCTCCGGCGTATTGGGTGAATATTTATTTGCGTTGTCGATCAGGTTGGAGATCACATTGGTCAGGTGTACCTTGTCCCCTTTCACATAGCTGTATTCCGCCTCCAGTCGTGTTATGATCTTCCCATGCCTTGATTCAACCTGCAAACCGATCTTGTCAATGGCATTCTGGATGATTTGATGCAGGTCCAAGCCGGTAATGCTTAGCTTGACCCTGGCTTTTTCAATAAGTGCTGTTTGCAAAACCCTTTCCGTAAGCAGGCCAAGGCGTTCATTCTCCTCATTGATCACGTTGATGTAGCTTTTGTAAAGTGGCTCTGATTTTTTAACATCCTGGTCACTCAAGGCCTGACAGGCAAGAGAGATGGTTGAGATGGGTGTTTTGAGCTCATGTGTCATGTTGTTGATGAAATCATTCTTCATCACCGAAAGCTTCTTTTGCCTGATGATGGTGAATATGGTGAAGGCAAAAGAGGAGATCAGGATCAGAAGAAGCACAATGGATGTTCCCAGCATGGCGTTCATCTGGGAAAAAATGTAACGCTCCTGCTGCGGAAAAAACAGTAGCAGATATTCGGGGTTTACAAACAGGTCGTTCGGAAAAAGATGGAATTGATAAGGACTTGTGAGCAGCTCGTTAGAATGTCTGCCGGTCTTTTCTGTTACCAGCATGTGCCGGTGTGGGTTGTACACACCAAACTCATAAGGTGTTTTGATTCCCTGTATCTCCAGCTCATAATTCAATAATGAGTCAAGCGATTGAATGCTTGTTTCATTTGTTACCTGAAAGGTGTACCGGTTGTAAAAAAGCTCATCAAACAAATCGTTGATCATTCTGCTTCTTTCGAAAAAGGTACTGAAAGGATCAGACCCGAAAGGATCTCTTGTGTCTGGCAGATAACCGGAGCGGGGGAAATGCTGGAAACCGAAGTTCTGCCAGAACATATCCGGATCTTCTTCAGCAAGCCGCTGCTGATCTGAATGTTGAGACAAAATTTCGTTGTAGTGGATGCGGTTCAATGAATCAAGAATGGAACTGAGCTGCCCGAGGTATCGGTTGCGTTCATGCTGCGCAGTTACTTTCTTTGCAAGCTCCTGCTTGTTAAAGCGATAGATGGCCCGCGATACAGCTTCACTTACCCCACGGTCAAAGTTTACCTCTTTGATGGCTACGGCATTGCGAATCCAATATAGCTGAATGCCCAGTAATCCAAGCAATGAAATACTGATTGCAACAATAACAAGTATGATAAACCTCTTTTTCAACAATAACGCAAACAAAAAAATAATGAAATGGTTTTCAGGCTTTCGGTGAAATAATTTCACCAAAATCAGACCTGAATCTCCTTATACAAAAGTAAAAGACAAAAAGTGTCCCCGGCCGTGCTTAACACTATTTAACACGCCTTTAACATTTTTTAAACCCCTGAAAAAGAGATGTGTGCTTTATACTAGAAACGATTTGAAATGATATCCCAGTCAACCAGCTTCCAGAAAGCAGCAATGTATTCCGGCCTGCGGTTCTGATAATCCAGATAATAGGCGTGCTCCCAAACATCGCAGGTTAGCAGGGGTTTATCACCAGTTCGCATCGGGTTCTCAGCATTGGAGGTCTGTACAATCTCCAGTTTGCCGTCACTCTTCTTTACAAGCCATGCCCATCCCGACCCAAATAAAGTTGCCGCTTTTTGAGAAAAAGCCTCTTTGAAGTCTTCAAACGAACCAAAGTCCTTGTTAATCGCTTCAAGCAACGCACCCTCAGGGGTATCTTTTTTGCCATTTGCAGTGAAACCTTCCCAGTAAAAAGTATGATTCCAAACCTGCGCTGCATTGTTGAAAATTCCTCCATCTGCTTTCTTGATGATGTCTTCAAGGCTCATGTCTTCAAATGAAGTGCCCTCAATGAGGCCATTTAATTTCTGAACATAGGTCATATGGTGTTTCCCATAATGATATTCAATGGTCTTTTTCGAAATGTGTGGCTCAAGTGCCTCGGGAGAATAGGGTAATTTTGGCAATACATGTTTCATAATGTGATGGTTTTGTGTTTGTATTTCTCAGCGAATATAACCAAAAAACAGATTGGCTCCAAATGCTGACAGGTATAGTTTTGGTGTTCGGGTCCGGACAAGTGTGTGCGCTTTTGTTCAATAATGTTGTGATAAAAAATGTTGTAAACCCGATGTTATACGCTAATTATCAGCAAACAAATGCAGTTTGCATGTTTTTTGTTCAATAATATTGAAGGGAACCATTATATCACTATAAAGTATTAAAACATACTGCATGTTTTAACAAATTTTATTGTCAATGATTAGAAACTATTTCAGTATTGCGTGGAGAAATTTCAGAAAAAATTTTCTGTATTCGATCATTAACGTGCTGGGGTTGTCTGTTGGGCTGGCCTCGGCAATAATCATCATGCTCTATGTGCAACACGAACTGGCTGCGGATGCGCATCATGAAAATTATGATCTGCTCTACCGTGTGGGTATAGAAATCGGGATAGGCGGTCCCCCAATAAAAGCCGGCATCAGCTCATATCCGGCAGGTCCCGACCTGAGGAATAACTTTCCGGAGATTGACGATTATCTGCGAATGTTGTCAATGGATCTTTTGCTTTCTGAATCTTTGATTCAATACGAAGATAACAGCTTGTATGAAAAGGGGATTTTGCTTGTTGATTCCAATTTTTTTGATTTTTTCACCCATCGTGTTGTATACGGTGACCCTGTTGCCTCTTTGCGGCATAACAACATTGCCGTTCTGACACAAAGTACAGCAAAAAGGATTTTTGGTCCCGGAGATCCAGTGGGTAAGATTTTTGTTTTTGACAAAGAACATCATATTGAAGTAGGTGCTGTGATTGAGGACATTCCTCATAATTCCCATTTTAAGTTCCGCATGCTGATGTATTGGAACTCCCTGGATGGCGTGATTGGTCAGGGAATGATGGCAGACTCTTACTTTACGAACAATTTTGTAACCTATCTGCTTGCCAATCAGGATTTGAACACGCCGGAGTTTAATGCCAAACTGGAAGCATTTGTTCAGGAAAACATTCTGTCCGATTTTGCTGAACATGTACCGGATGGTTATTTCATGTTGCATTTGCGGCCAATGAAAGAGCTGTACTTTCTGAAGGATGAAGTATATGAGCCATTTAACCCTGAAGAGATACCCGCAAAAGGTGATCGGGTTTTTGTCTATATTTTTATCACCATCGCCATTTTTCTCCTTTCTATCGCCACGGTTAATTACATGAACATGGCCATCGCCCGCTCCTCTAAACGCTCTAAAGAGGTGGGAGTGCGTAAAGTACTCGGTGCAAACAGGACAAGCCTGATCAGGCAATTTCTGTCTGAATCGCTTCTTGTTAGCTTTGTTGCACTTCTGCTTGCGCTGCTTTGGGTTGAATTGTTCCTGCCGGTTTTTAGCCAACTTATGATCAAGAACCTCTCATTTGGCCTGTTGCTTGACTTGCGCTTTACAGCTATCGTTTTGTTACTGGTTTTATTTACAGGTTTGTTGTCGGGAAGCTACCCGGCACTCTATTTGTCAGGTTTTAAACCCATTGAGGTTTTGAAGCAGCAGATAAGTCTGTCCGACAAAAACCTCCTGGTTCGAAAACTGTTGGTTGGATTTCAGTTTACCATTTCCGTATTCATGATCACGGCCACTCTGGTTGTCGTGCAACAGCTGTTTTTTATGCGTAACAAGGATCTGGGTTATGAAACAAAAGAGATTATGATAATGAATGTTTATGACCTGGAACCTCACCAAAGAGAGCGCTTAAAAAATGAAATAAGTCAGATGGCTGCAGTTGATCAGGTAAGCTTATCGTCAAACATCCCGGGCCCTGGAATTGGCTTGCAACAGTGGGGTTTGCAGGTTGAAACGGAGGATGGTTTTGCAGAGCGAATGGTCGGTGTATATCACGTGGACCCATTATTTGCTGATGTTTATGGACTAAAGATCGTTGATGGAAGGTTTTATGACCCCAACCTTAAAACAGATTTAACAGAATCGTTTGTGATAAACGAAACCGCAGCCCATTTGTTTGGTTGGGAAGATCCGGTTGGAAAACGGATTCGGCACCTTGGAAATGCAGCAGAAGAAAGCCGCAGGGTTATTGGTGTAGTTAAAGACTTCCATCTGGCTCCCTTTGAACAGCAGATAATACCCCTGGTCATCATACCTGTAGAACAAGGAACGCAGTTAAGTATCAGGCTACAACCGGATGCAGATCCGGGCGTGCTGTTGGGTATAGAGAATATGTGGCATGACGTGGCTGGATTTTTACCAATGCGTCACCAGTTTATGGATGAGAGACATTATCTGTCCATCCAAAGTTATGAAAACCTGGGTCACCTGTTTGCCACCTTTGCCGCTTTGTGTGTTTTTCTCTCACTGATGGGACTGTTTGGACTGGCAGGGTTTTCTGCCGAGCAAAAAACGAAGGAGATTGGCATCAGGGTAGTTCATGGTGCCTCAACCGCCAACATCCTTCACCTGCTGTATAAGGAATACCTCTGGCTGATGCTTGTTGCCATTGCCATTGCATCAGCATCAGCATTCTATTTTGTTGACTCCTGGCTGGCAAGCTTTGCCTACCGGATTGGTATCAGTCCTATTCCGTTTCTCTTTTCAGGAATGATCGCCGTGTTGGTTTCATTGCTTACAGTGGGTTATCACGCAGTTCGTTCTTCAGGGGTCAACCCGGTCGAGGCTCTGAAGTATGAGTGATACTCGCAGACCTTTTCACCACTTCTTTGTTTCCGTTCAGACAAGGTTTTGATATAGAGCTGTTTGTGATGGTTTGTTGAAATTTGAAAATCAAGAAGACCTTCTGGTTTCCAAAGATTTTTTATCTTTGAACACAAACATTTGAATTTCTACAACCATTGCCATGAAATTTTTTCTAACGTTTATTCTCCTCTTTTCCCTTTTTGAGGCAAGAGCCAACCAGGAAACAATAAACCTTATTGAGAAACACATTCCTCAAACAAAGCAAATGGAGGAAGCGCTTTCTTTTTACAGCAACAAGGAAGCCGTTATTCGTTTTCAGGAGGTCCGGATTAACAATAAATTCAGACAAAAGAGCGCCATCCGGACCGGAGATGTTCTTAACATTCACCTTTTTGATGATATGCACTTTTCCGCAACCGTACAGCGGGTAATTGAAAACATAAACGGAACCATATCGATGACAGCGCTTCTTAAGGATGACGATGCTTACCTTGTGCTGGCAACGACAGGCGACAGAACCTTGGCAACCATTTATTTTCCAAAGGGCAATATGTTTTATAAAATCATCAGTGAAGCAGAAACAAAACGCCATTACCTGCTTGAGATGGATTCCCGCGACCGGGATATTCTTGAAACATCGCCACCGCTGATCCCCGAACTTGATGAAAGTGAGTTGCTGGAGCAAAAACGCCTTCAGGAACGTCTGGAAGGAAAAGACAGGGATCCGGATGAGTGGGTAAATATTGATATAATGGTTTTATACACTCCGAATGCACAGGCCTGGGCCAACATGGAGGGAGGTGGCATTGAAAATTTAGTAGCTGTTGCCATGGCCAATGCACAGCTAGTGCTCGAAAACAGTGAAGTAAACATGACAGCCAGACTGATTTTTTCTGATCAGGTCAATTATAATGAGGCTGACGGAGGCAGTGCTGCCCTGGGATACATAACGGGCTCTCTGGCTGTTATAAACCTTCGTAACACACATAATGCAGACCTGGTTGCCTTGTTTGCCGAGGTTAGTGATACAGGCGGTATAGCCTGGTTGCTGAATGATAGAACCGGAATCCCCTCCCGGGGGTTTTCCGTTACACGGGTACAACAGGCAGCCACCGGTTATACACACATCCATGAAATGGGCCATAACATGGGGTGTCATCACCAC
>SKTA01000038.1 GCA_007122745.1 Bacteroidales bacterium | reverse complement strand
GCAAAGATAAAACGAATGTCTGAAATAAAAAAGCTATTTAAAGGCTTTTTCGAGAAGGGCATCCCCTTCAAGGCTGAGACGGTCAAAGTATTCCGGAACAGGTTTTCCTGTAAGCCTGTTCACATAAAGCTTTGCCAGATACTGTGCAAGCATGAACCCCTGTCCTCTCAATCCAAGGAACAGGCCCTTTTCCACATCAACAATCATGCGTGGTTCGATATAAAATCCGGCCCAGAGTGCCTGAAATCCCACTGCCGATATTTCCGGGATCCAGTCAACAAATATCTCCGAAACGATTTCTGCGAATTCACGGGAGTTGATCTTGACATCCTTATCTGTTTCCAATGGCTCTACCAAAGGTGAAGCGCAGCCGATCACCTGACCCGTATCTCCCAGTTGCTGGCCATATACTGCCGTAAAACCTTTGTATTGCCTCCGGTCGATCAACATGTCAAGAGGGTTGCCGTTGATGCCGAGCATTGGCAGGCGCCGGGTAATGAAAGCCTGATGTTTTACAGGATATAGCCCGGTTTCAATGTCAAGCATCTGGGCAAATCGGGCACCCTCATCTCCAAGGGCATTTATGAACAGAGATGTGTGATACTCGATATATTCGCCATCATCATTGCGTATAATTGCGATGTACCGATCCCCGTTTTTTGAAACCTCAATCAGTTTAGTGTTTTCCAGCATGGTGCCTCCGGAGTTTGTTCCTAGCTTACGGAGCACCTCAATCACTTTACCTGGAGTTGCCTGCCAACATTCGCTGGTTTTCAGCGCTGCCAGATATTTGTTGTTGCTGTCGTTGAAGTAAGGCGATATCTCAGACCTGAAGCGTGACGGTTCTATCATGCGTGCATTTTGCCATGCCATCGATCCCTCCAGTGCTTTATACATGGCCTGATCGTGCGCAAAAGTCACATAATTGATCAGTCTGAAGTCTATGTTTCCTTTTGTTTGCAACTCTTTAAACATTTCCAGATTATGGCGTGCAATATCGGTGAGTTCCGGAAGGCTAAATACCGGCCGTCCTCCGGCAATGTTCCTCCATGAGCTGCCAAATCCTGAATTGATCATCACAGGATTGTAGTCTTCCTCTGCCAGAAACCGGAACAGAGCACTGCCGGCAATGCCTCCACCGGCAATCAAAGCTTTGGTCTCAATCACTTTCCGTGTCTGCTTATGCACATTTGTCAAAACAAGATCCTTGTTTTGTGATGGGTACATCTCCCCGATGGTGATCTGATTCGACATCGGTGCACGCGGTGTGGAGCCACCAATCAGTCTGACCCCTTTGGGACGCAGGTTCATCCGCAGCCGCTGAATGCACCTTTTGCCCCGACACGGCCCCATGCCAAGATGGGTGGTATGCTTGATCTCTTCCACCGAGATGAACTTTCGGTCGCCAATCACCTCCAGAACATCCTCAAAAGCCACATCATCACAATGGCACATGAAAAAGGAATCATCCCGTTTCTCATTATGTTTATTAAGCTTTACAGGTTCCGGATAATCCCTCTTGATGATAAAACCCCGAACCTCCACCTGCTTTTCCCGATCCAATTCCTTTCCTTCCACCCTGGCAATATGTGTAAGGTTGGACTTGCGAAGCACTTTTTTGATCACCCCTTCTCCAAGGATATTGGCTTCGTTATCAACAATGTAGACCTCCTCCCCTGCTTCCATGTCAAATTCAATCGGCAGGAAGTAGATGTTTTTCCTTAGGTTATAGCCAAAAATGGCGAGTCCCGGACATTGATACACACAATCCATGCAGCCGACACATTTTTCAAAATCTATTTCTGGCACCGTACTGGTAGATGACTTGGTGATTGCACCATACTTACAGGCAAAAGCACAGGGGTTGCAGGCAAAGCCGTACAGGCAATCGATCAGCACAAAAGGTTTATTCATCCTTTCAGCATCCGGCATAAACGGTTCGTCAATAACCTGAACGGGATGTTGCTGTGAGTCAATATATTCTTTGGAAACCTGCAGGTAGTCATCATAATTGTAACGCTGCTTCATGGTATCGAGAATTTCGTAAGCCACCTGTTTTCCCCGGAGTACGGCACTGGTACCTTCTCCGATCCGGATGGCATCGCCTGCTCCGTAACAGTTGCGGCCAAACATCTCGCGTCCTTTTTCAAGCAGCACATCATCAGGCATCAGACCGGTACAAATATTGATCGCATCAATGCCGTCAATCACTTTCTCAGTTCCCTCAATGGCCTTGAAGTCTTTGGCTTCCGCAATAACAGCACCGGATATTCCGTCCCCTTTTTCATTTGGAATGGCTTCAAGGATCATGTGATTCAGCAAAACAGAGATGCCGAGCCGTCTGACCCTGTTGGCCTGTACCGGGAATCCTCCCTCATTCGGCATCGCTTCAAGGATCGCCTTTACACGGGCACCTGCCTGGGTAAGCTGATAGCTGGTGAGGTAACCAATGTTTCCGGCACCCACGGTCAGAATATTCTTGCCCAGCAGGGTAAGCTCCGTGTTCATCATTTTCTGGATCACAGCTGCGGTATACACACCCGGCAGATCATCATTATGAAAAGTAGGGAGAAAAGGCACCGCACCGGTTGCCACAACAAAATGTTTACAATCGATATAAAAGATTTCGTTCGTTTCAAAGTTTTTAGCAGCTACACGGTTGCCTTCAAAGATATCCCAAACTGTGCTGTTCAGCATAATTCCGGAATGATCAGCTCCGGCAAGGATCTTAGATATTTCAAAACCACGCATCCCACCATATTTTTTCTCTTTCTCAAAAAAGAAAAACTGATGGGTCTGCATGTTAAACTGGCCACCGATTTCAGCATTGCTATCTACCACAATATTGCTGATGCCTTGCTGATTCAGTATCTCGCGCGTTGCAAGTCCGGCAGGCCCGGCTCCAACAATTACAGCCTGCGTTTTATATACCTGGATCCCTCCGCTTTTTTTAAAGATAGTGGGTTTTGCCACATAGTCGGCAGGAATTTCCGCAACCTCACTAACACCATTTACCGGTGTAATACATATCCGTTTCACTTCGCCATCAACCAACATCTCGCACGCACTGCATTTTCCAATGCCGCATTCAAGGCTTCTGCTACGGTTTTTCAAACTATGGCTGTGTATGGGAAATCCAGCCTGATGCAATGCTGCAGCAATGGTATATCCTTTTTCTCCAACAATAGATGCTCCATGATATGTAAATGAGTGCTTCTCTTTGTCAACAACGTTTATAATGGGATGGCTGGAAATTTTGCTCATAAAGACTTTGTTTTGTATATTGCAGGAACAAAGTTAAGGATTTAGTTTTTTCAGAACAGCAAAAATATTTTATTTTTAATGAATTGTTAAAAAATTAACGAAAAACTTAAACAACTGTCTATCTGTTACTTAATAAAATCAAATCGCACACAAAACGATCCTTTCAAAACGGAAAATTTATAGACCATAACTAAAGGCAAAATAATTATAATCAACAATTAAAAATATAAATTAATGAAAAAGTACATTACCATCATTTCGGTATTTGCCTTTATAGGCGTTGCTGCTTTACTTTTCAGGGTAGGGTCTCGAATCATGACACCTGCAAACAGCAACAACATAACGGTTGCAGAAAATGTTTTTTATGTTGCACCTGAAAACAGTGGAGACATGATTGATTTACCTGACATTGTAAAAGACGGTAGCATGAGTCTGGAACGTGCGATCAGTTTGCGACGTTCGATTCGCAGTTATTCCGAAGAGGCATTGACACTTGGGGAGTTGGGGCAGCTTTTATGGTCGGCACAGGGAATTACCGGAGATCGGGGGTTCCGGACAGCACCATCGGCAGGTGCAACCTTTCCTCTGGAAATGTTTGCAGTGGCAAACAATGTGGACGGGTTAAACACGGGCATATACCATTATCATCCTCAGGAACACCGTCTGGAGATGGTAAGGAGGGATGACGTTTCGGAAGCCTTATTCCGTGCATGTCTCAGCCAGTCGATGATACTGGATGGGGGTGCGGTACTTGTATTTGCTGCAGTGTATGACCGTACAACGGCCCGTTATGGGCAACGTGGGGAAAGATATATCCTTAATGAAGTTGGGCATGCTTCTCAGAACGTTCACCTACAGGCAGCCGCATTGGATCTGGGAACTGTGGTCATAGGAGCTTATCGTGATGATGAAGTTGAAGACATTTTAAGCCTTGGTGATCCGTTCAGGGTTCTCTATCTGATGCCGGTAGGAAAACTACCATAAATAAGAGCATTAGAAGCGATATGACACCCCGGTTTGCAGGGAGAAATTGTAGGGCAGGACATTGCCAGTATTCAGACCATCTTGCACCATCGGATGCAAAAACAGTTGAGCGGTTGGCTCCAGGTTCAAATACAGCCGGCCAGTCATTGGAATCTGCATTGCAAAGCCTCCTAACACAGAAAAGTTAAACTGCCTGAGGCCATGGGTTTTACCAATCGGACTCTGATAAATGCTGCTGCCCATGTAAACATCCTTATTTAAAAGATAGCTCGCGGTCATTCCACCTTTAAGATGCAGATCGACACGCTGTCCAATCAGTTTATACCTGAAAACGACGGGCACCTCAAGAAACTGAAAAACCTGCGTTAGTCCTTCATCCGATTTCTTCAGCGCATCTAAAATTTTTGGATCCAGGTATTCATCAGAATCCAGGACCCTGTGGGAGGATTGATCAGAAAAATGGTGTGAGGTGTCGTGCACTGTAACACCGCCAAAGGAGGTGATTACAATTTGATTTTGGTTATGAAGAGATTTATGATCAGGATGTTGATATGCTAAAATTCCTTCAACAAACTGACCCATATTATTTACATGCAGACCGGTCTGAACAGCCCAGGAGGGTGATAATGCCAGCGTGGCATTCAGTCCGGCACTGAAGGTGTATATCTGACTTTCAAGTGCATTGAAGGGGATACTCCGATAGCTTCCAGTCGACTGGTTCGTAAAAGCACGGTAATTATATTGAAATGCGAAATGTGCTCCCAGGTTCAGATTTGACATGAATGATCTACTTTCAACGCTTTCCATATACACATGAACATCCCTGACAGGCGCATCCATCGGAACCTGATCATTGCCTGTTAAATTAGGGCTGGCCGGTAATTCACGGGGTAAAGACCTTGGTACAGCAGCAGAAAAAGATTGGACACTTAGGGGCACGACCGGATCATAAGCAGAGAGGGGTTGAGGTAAAACGGGCCGGTAATTACCAATGGTTGTCGGCTGAGAGAGATCAGCCAACAGTAAATCACTGTGAATCGGTTGAGGAATGCCTGTTGAAGGGAGGGCCTCCATGAAAGAAGGAGCTGTTTGCTGAACGATGGGGTCATCCTGAAGACTTTGTTCAACAAAGATCACCCATAATGAGAAAGCTGCAACAACGAAAACGGCAATGGCAGCTGCAGTACGCATCAAAACATAGTTTCTGCCAGCCAATGTACTTTTATCCAGTGCATCAGATATATCCAGCCAGGTCTCTACCGGCGGATTTGCCTCAAGACCTTGCAGCTCTTCCTTAAACCTCTTATCTATGTAATGCTTGTCCACTTCCACATAGCTTAAATAACCCGTAATAAAACTTCCGACTCTTTATTCAGTTTGTTTTTGAGTATCATCCTTGCCCTCGTCAGGTTGGAGCGAGAGGTTGACTCCGATATACTCAGTATCTCCCCAATCTCTTTATGACTAAAACCCTCCAGGGCATAAAGGTTAAATACCAACCTGTACTGAACAGGTAATTTTTGCACAAGCGCAAGAATATCTTTGGCATGCAACATATCTGTTGCCTGATTATGATGGTTAATCGAAATCTCTTCATGTGCGATTTCATCCATCGATAAATGATACAATTTTCCCCTGTATTTTTCTATGGCGGTATTCACGATGATCCGTCTGATCCAGCCCTCCAGACTTCCATTACCTTTATAGGAAGAAAGGTTTTGAAAGACTTTAATAAAACCATCCTGAAGAACATCCTGGG
>SKTA01000239.1 GCA_007122745.1 Bacteroidales bacterium | reverse complement strand
ATGCCATTAAGGCCAACCACAGGGTTGTTGAAGTTCCTGCATCGAACATTAAGAAAGGGATCACAAAGCTTCTTTTTGATAAGGGGTATATCCTTAATTACAAATTTGAGGATGATCAGGTGCCAGGTATGATAAAAATTGCACTCAAGTATCATCCCACAACCAAAATCCCTGCAATTAATGAAATTAAGCGCGTGAGCCGCCCCGGCCTTCGTCGCTATTGCAGCAACAAAGAGCTCCCACGGGTTTTAAATGGACTTGGTGTAGCCGTCATATCAACCTCAAAAGGCTTAATCACCGATAAGGAAGCTAGAAAACTGAATGTGGGTGGAGAAGTAATTTGTTACGTAAGCTAAAGGAGATACAAATGTCAAGAATAGGAAATTTACCAATTAATATCCCTGCTGGCGTCACCATAACGGTATCAAAGGATAACGAGGTTACGGTAAAAGGAACCAAAGGGGAACTGACGCAAGTTGTGGATCGGGATATCAGCATCAAAATTGATGGAGACGTGCTTACCGTTGTTCGTCCGAGCGACCATAAGCGTCACAAAGCACTTCACGGACTTTACCGTGCATTGATCAACAATATGGTCTTGGGTGTTTCAGAAGGCTATAAAATCGTGCAAGAGCTGGTGGGCGTAGGTTATAAAGCTTCGAACACCGGACAGTTGCTCGAGCTTTCGCTGGGGTACTCGCACGGAATCTTCTTTGAAATTCCAAAGGAGGTAAAAGTGGAAACCATCACCGAAAGGGGAAAGAGCCCAACTATTGTCTTGGAATCTCATGACAAACAACTGATCGGGCAGGTGGCTGCCAAGATCCGTTCTTTCCGCAAACCTGAGCCTTATAAAGGTAAAGGTATCCGCTTCAAGGGTGAAGTGATCCGCAGAAAAGCCGGTAAAGCAGCAGCTGCAAAATAATAAATAACAAAATATTTAATTCCTTTATCAGGATGGCAACAACTAAGAAAATAGACAGAAGGACCCGAATAAAATACCGCGTGAGGAAAAAGGTACGCGGTACGACCGAAAAACCCAGGCTATCTGTTTTTAGGAGCAACAAAGCTATATATGCGCAAGTGATAGATGATCTGGAAGGCAAAACCATTGCTGCAGCCTCATCAGACACGAAGGATATTGGCGATAAAAAAATGACAAAAACAGAAAAAGCACGCGAAGTTGGCAAATTGATCGCTGAGCGTGCAAAAGAGGCAGGTATCGCTGACATCATTTTTGATCGCAACGGATACCTGTATCATGGAAGAGTTAAATCATTGGCAGAAGGAGCCAGGGAAGGAGGCTTAAAATTTTAAATTATGGCAAACGTAAATATCAAAAAAGTTAAGTCCAGCGAGATTGAATTCAAAGACAGGCTTGTCAGCATACAACGTGTTACGAAAGTTACCAAGGGTGGCCGGACATTCAGTTTTTCTGCAATTGTTGTTGTAGGAAATGAAAATGGTGTTGTGGGCTACGGCCTTGGTAAGGCAAAAGAGGTTACGACAGCCATCAGCAAAGGAATTGATGATGCCAAAAAGCATCTGATAAAGGTTCCTGTTCACAAAGGCACCATCCCGCATACCCAGGAGGGTAAGTATAGCGGGGCACGCGTATTGATCAAGCCTGCAGCCCACGGTACCGGAGTTATCGCAGGTGGCGCAATGCGTGCCGTTTTGGAAAGTGTTGGTGTTACAGACGTTCTGGCCAAGTCAAAAGGCTCCTCAAACCCGCACAGCGTTGTTAAGGCAACGATTGATGCACTGATACAGCTTCGGGATCCTTTTGCTGTTGCACAACAGCGGGGTGTAAGTCTGGAAAAAGTATTTAACGGATAATCTTAATAATGAACCGGAAATGAAAAAGTATAAAATTGTTCAGATCAGAAGCAGAATTGGAAGGCCCGGGATTCAGAAAAGGACACTGGACGCACTGGGGTTGAAAAAGTTGAACCGGCCGGTTTATGTAAATGCTTCACCTCAGGTGGATGGAATGATCCGTAAGGTAGCACACCTTCTTTCTGTTGAAGAGGTAAATGAGTAGTTTCGTATTGACCAATCTTATAAATTGAAATTATAATGTACTTAAGCAATCTTAAACCAGCAAAGGGCGCTGTTCATAAAAAGAAGAGAATCGGCAGGGGTGAAGGTTCCGGAGCAGGAGACACAGCCACACGTGGCCACAAAGGAGCCAAATCACGCTCGGGCTATAGCCGCAAGCCGGGCTTCGAAGGGGGACAAATGCCTCTCGTCCGCCGCGTTCCAAAATATGGTTTCAAAAACCGGAACCGCGTGGAGTACACGCCCATAAATCTTGATACGCTACAAAACCTCGCCGAGAACAAGGGAATTGATACTTTTGACCAGCAGGTCCTCATTGCCAATGGCCTTGCATCGAAGAATGAATTGGTAAAGGTCCTCGGCCGTGGCAAACTGACAGCAAAAATAAATATCACCGCCAATGCTTTTTCTGATGCAGCTGTAAAAGCAATTGAAGCAGCAGGCGGAACTGTTAACCGAATATAAAGCTCAGGCATGAAACGTTTTTTTCAAACACTGCTGAATATTTATAATATTGAAGATCTGCGGATCAGGATCTTAAATACTTTGGGTATCATATTGATATACCGTTTGGGATCTTATGTGGTATTACCCGGTGTGGATCCGGGGCAGCTTCAGCAGCTTCAGGCGCAGACACAAGAGGGTTTGCTCGGACTGTTGAACATGTTTTCGGGAGGCGCATTTTCCAATGCTTCCATCTTTGCATTGGGGATCATGCCCTACATCAGTGCGTCCATTGTGATACAGCTGCTTGGTGTTGCCGTTCCCTATTTTCAAAGATTGCAGAAAGAGGGGGAAAGCGGTCGTAAAAAAATCAACCAAATCACAAGGTATCTCACCGTATTCATCACTGCTGCACAAGCGCCGGCATATCTGGCCAACCTTGTCAGTCAGTTGCCTCCCCAGGCCATATCCCCATTTGATCCGGCCTCAAGCGGTCCGTCACTTTATTTTATGATCTCTTCCGTGGTCATCCTGATATCAGGGACTTTGTTTGTGATGTGGCTCGGTGAAAGGATCACCGAAAGGGGGATTGGAAATGGTATTTCACTCATCATCATGGTTGGGATCATTGCCCAGCTTCCATTTGCACTAATGGCCGAATTTATTGCCCGCATGGAGGAAGCAGGTGGTGGTCTGGTGGTTTTCCTTGTTGAGATCGTGATCCTGATGTCGGTGGTCGTTCTTGTGATCCTGCTGGTACAGGGCCAGCGACGTATCCCCGTGCAGTTTGCAAAACGCGTTGTCGGAAATCGCCAGTATGGCGGTGTTCGACAGTACATACCGTTAAAAGTGAATGCTGCCGGTGTAATGCCGATCATTTTTGCCCAGGCAATCATGTTCATTCCCATTACATTGGCCGGTTTTTCGGATGCTTTGAGCGGTTTTGCTGCTACGATGTCTGACTTTACCGGATTTTGGTATAACTTTACCTTTGCAGCCCTGATCATACTGTTTACCTATTTCTACACGGCCATTACTGTTAATCCAAACCAAATGGCCGAGGATATGAAAAAGAACGGTGGATTTATACCGGGGGTAAAACCGGGTAAACGTACCGCCGAATTCATAGATAATGTGATGTCGCGGATCACTTTACCCGGATCATTGTTTTTGGCATTCGTGGCAATTATGCCGGCTTTGGTAAGCTTGATGGGCGTTACCGGGCAGTTTGCCCAGTTTTTCGGGGGTACATCCCTTCTGATCATGGTAGGTGTTGTGCTCGATACCCTGCAGCAAATCGAAAGCCATTTGTTGATGCGTCATTATGATGGCCTTACAAAGTCCGGACGAATTAAGGGTCGTTCCTCGCCGATGGGGATGACTGGCTAAACCAATATCGGGCATGAGTATTTTTAAGACGATTGAGCAAATAGAAAAAATAAGAGAAAGTTCTTTACTTGTTGCAAAAACGCATGCGGAACTGTCAAAGGTGATCCGGCCGGGAATAACAACCCTTGAGCTTGATCGACTTGCAGAAACATTTATCCGTGATCATGGTGGCATTCCCGCCTTTAAAGGGTATCAAGGGTTTCCATACGCTTTGTGTATCTCACCGAACGAGGTTGTGGTACACGGCTTCCCAAGCAATACACCGCTTGAGGAGGGGGATATATTATCTGTTGATTGTGGTGTGCTGAAGAATAACTATTATGGCGATTCTGCATACACTTATGCGATAGGTGCCATATCTGGAGAAAAGGAGAGGCTGTTGCGTACAACCCATGAATGTTTAGACATCGGCATTGATCAGACCCGGGTAGGTAATTCGTTAGGAGATGTGTCATGGTCAATACAAAATCATGCCGAAAAGGCCGGTTATTCAGTGGTCAGGGAGCTCATCGGCCATGGTGTAGGGAAGCAGCTTCATGAACCTCCGGAACTACCAAACTATGGTAGAAAAGGCAGGGGGATGCGTATCGAGAATGGCTTGGTTGTTGCGATTGAACCAATGATCAACATGGGTAAGCGTTTTATTGTTCAGGAAAATGATGGATGGACCATCAGGACAGCAGACAAAAAACCGTCAGGACATTATGAACATACGGTTGCCGTTATTAATGGGAAAGCAGAGCGTTTGTCAACTTTTGAGTACATAGAGAAAGAACTGGAAAATAACATAAATAATTTAGTCATCATTCGTTAAGTGATATGGCAAAACAACCTTCAATCCAACAAGACGGAACCGTCATCGAGTCCTTGGGGAATGCGATGTTTCGGGTTGAGCTGGAAAATGGGCATATCATCACCGCCCATATCTCAGGGAAAATGCGCATGCATTACATAAAAATCCTGCCCGGAGATAAGGTAAAGGTTGAAATGTCGCCTTATGACCTTACGAAAGGCAGAATTACGTTCAGGTATAAATAACCATTAAACCGGGAGAAATGAAAGTCAGAGTGTCGGTAAAAAAGAGAAGTTCTGAGTGCAAAATTGTACGCAGGAAAGGTAAAGTTTACGTAATCAACAAAAAAAACCCGAAGTTCAAACAACGTCAGGGTTAAAAAATCAATCATATAAAAAAATACTATGGCACGTATAGCTGGAGTAGATATTCCAAGAAACAAAAGGGGGGCAATCAGCCTCACGTATATTTATGGCATTGGCAAAAGCAATGCCTTGAAAATCCTGGAAACTGCAGGCATCGACCCACATAAGAAGGTGGATGACTGGGATGATCAGGAGATCACCAAGGTGCGTAACATCATCAACGAGGAGTTTAAGGTTGAAGGTTCATTGCGTTCTGAAGTACAGATGAATATCAAGCGTTTGATGGACATTGGATGTTACCGTGGAATCCGGCACCGTATCGGATTGCCGTTGCGTGGGCAGAAAACTAAGAACAATGCCAGAACGCGTAAGGGAAAGAAGAAAACGGTTGCCAACAAGAAGAAGGCAACCAAATAACAGTTGAGATATTTGAAGTGGGTGCATGGCACCCCTTGATCAGTAGAAAAACCATTTTAAAAAACTATGGCAAAAACAACCAGAGGCGCCAGAAGTGCCAAAAAGCGAGTCGTAAAAGTTGAGCCTGTCGGCCAGGCACATATATTCGCTTCTTTTAACAACATCATTGTTACCATTGCAAACCAGCAGGGTCAGGTTATCTCCTGGTCGTCTGCGGGGAAGATGGGTTTCAGGGGGTCAAAGAAAAACACCCCTTACGCCGGGCAGATGGCTGCTACGGATGCAGCAAAAACAGCCTATGATCTGGGTCTGAGAAAGATCAAGGTATTTGTAAAAGGACCCGGATCTGGAAGGGAGTCTGCAATTCGCACATTGCATTCAGCCGGACTGGAAGTGATGGAAATTATGGATGTAACTCCGTTGCCACATAATGGCTGTCGCCCACCCAAAAGAAGAAGGGTATAATCATTTTGTAAACAATTCAAAAAAGCATCAATAAAAAATGGCTCGATATTTAGGTCCAACCACAAAAATTGCACGAAAATTCGGAGATCCAATCTTCGGTGCAGATAAAGCGTTTGAAAAGAAAAGTTATCCGCCGGGACAGCACGGACAGATGAAGAAAAGGCGTAAAAAGTCTGAATACGGCGTTCAGTTGCTGGAGAAACAAAAGGCAAAGTACACCTACGGCCTGCTGGAAAAGCAATTTTCCAACACATTCAAAAAGGCGGTCCGTAAAAAAGGGATTACCGGCGAAATTTTGTTGCAGCTTCTGGAAGCGCGCCTCGACAATGTGGTTTATCGTTTGGGCATTGCACCCACCAGGCGTGCCGCAAGGCAGTTGGTGGGCCATCGTCACATAACGGTTAACGACAGGGTTGTTAACATCCCCTCTTTTACAGTAAAACCTGGAGACATCGTTGGCGTAAGAGAGAAGTCCAAAAGCCTTGAAGCCATCGGTGATTCACTTTCCTCAAGATCGTCGGGTTATTCATGGCTTGAATGGGATCAGGATATGATGAAAGGGAAGTTCATGAATGTACCGGAGCGGGAAGAAATACCTGAAAACATAAAAGAACAGCTTATCGTGGAATTGTATTCCAAGTAATGTTTGATTACTTTTTTCATCACAAAAAAACGAAAACATGGCAATTTTAGCTTTTCAAAAACCGGATAAAGTAATCATGCTGGAATCTGACGACCGGTTCGGAAAATTTGAATTCCGTCCACTTGAACCAGGTTACGGCATAACGATCGGCAATGCGCTCAGGCGAATATTACTCTCTTCCCTTGAGGGTTACGCGATCACCTCTGTGAAAATTGAAGGTGTGGAACATGAATTCTCAACCATCAAAGGTGTTGTGGAGGATGTTACAGAGATTATCCTTAACCTGAAGCAGGTCCGCTTTAAAAGTCAGATCGAAGATGCAGAGTCAGAGAAATTCTCCATCAACATCAAAGGGAAAGACCAGTTTAAAGCGGGTGATTTCAATGATGTTTTGGCAAACTTTCAGGTGTTGAATCCCGATGTGGTCATCTGCAACATGGAGTCCTCAGTAAATCTGGAGATAGAATTTACCATTGAGAAAGGCCGTGGATACGTACCTGCAGAGGAGAATAAAAGCCTGAACCCGGTAATCGGACTGATCGCTGTTGACTCTATCTTTACCCCGATCAAAAATGTCACCTACCATGTTGACAATTACAGAGTGGAGCAAAAAACCGATTATGAAAAACTGATCATAGAAATTCTTACCGATGGGTCCATTAGCCCAAAGGAAGCACTTAAGGAAGCAGCGCATATCCTGATCATGCACTTCATGCTATTCTCCAATGAGAAGATCACTGTGGACACAGAAGAAAAGGCTGCGAGCGAGGAGTTTGATGAAACATCACTGCATATGCGCCAATTGCTGAAGACAAAGCTGGTTGACCTTGATCTCTCTGTCAGGGCATTGAACTGCCTGAAGGCCGCAGATGTGGATACGCTTGCAGACCTGGTAACCCTGAATAAACACGACCTGTTAAAATTCAGGAATTTTGGAAAGAAATCACTTACAGAACTGGAAGATCTGATCAAGTCAAAGAGCCTCAGCTTTGGCATGAACCTTTCGAAATACAAATTAGATAAGGAATAAAGGAAATGAGACACAGAAATAGAATTAATAGTCTGGGAAGGAAGGCGGCTCACCGCAAAAAAACTTTGTCGAGTCTCGCCACGGCGTTGATCCTGAATAAACGCATTAACACAACGGTAGCTAAGGCTAAAGCATTGCGCGTTTATGTTGAACCACTTATCACCAAATCAAAAGAGGACTCAACAAACTCAAGGAGGGTGGTTTTCTCCTATTTGAGAGATAAATATGCTGTCAGCGAACTGTTTCGCGAGATATCACAAAAAGTTGCAGACCGCCCAGGAGGTTACACACGTATCCTGAAAACGGGATTCCGTAAAGGCGACGGTGCAGAGATGTGCTTTATAGAGCTTGTTGACTACAACACGCACATGCTGCAGACGGAGGAAGATGCACAGCAGAAGCGTACCCGCCGCGGAAGACGTCGTGGAAAAAAGACCGGTGAAGAAACTGTCACAGAAAGCCAGGCACCCCAAAAATCACAACAACAGGAGCAACCTGTGAAGAAGGAGCAGGAAGAAACGGTTACGACTGATGATGTAAAAGCAGAAGTAACTGAAGCGGAAGTGAAAGAACAACCACAAGCTGAAGAACAGCCGGAACAGGAAGAAGCCAAACAGGAAGAACCGGTCGCAGAGAAGGAAGAACCTGCAGAAGAAAAACCAGCTGATCCTGAGGTGGATGCTCCCGATCAAAAAGAAGAAGATAAGGCTGATCCCAAAAAAGAGGATAAACCTGAAGAAAAATAAGTGTCTTCTCAGAATATTCTTAAAGGATAAAGGTGTATGCACAACATGCTTTTATCCTTTTTTATTTGGCTGATTATTAGTATCTTTACACTAACAGAAAAACATATTATTCATTAAATATTATCATTATGAGCGCAATAATAAACGTCCATGCAAGGCAAATACTCGATTCAAGGGGTAACCCGACTGTTGAGGTTGAAGTGATCACCGAAAATGGCATATTGGGTCGTGCAGCTGTGCCCTCCGGTGCCTCAACCGGAGTTCATGAAGCGGTGGAGCTTCGTGATGGCGACAAAAAGCTATTCCTTGGCAAGGGGGTAATGAATGCCATTCAGAACGTGAATACAACACTGAACAACGAGCTGAAAGGATACCATGTAACGGATCAGAACCTGATTGACAAGCTGATGCTTGACATCGACGGAACCCCCAATAAAGCAAAACTTGGAGCAAATGCGATACTTGGCGTATCTTTGGCAGTTGCCAACGCTGCAGCACAGGAAACCGGCCAGCCATTGTTTCGCTATGTTGGCGGCGTGAATGCCAATACATTACCCATGCCGATGATGAACATCCTGAATGGTGGTTCCCATGCCGACAACTCTGTTGACTTTCAGGAATTCATGATCATGCCGGTGGGTGCCTCCTCTTTTACGGAAGCCATCCGGATGGGCGCTGAAATCTTCCACCACCTCAAAGCAGTTCTAAAGAAAAAAGGTTATTCTACCAATGTGGGTGATGAAGGTGGCTTTGCACCCAACCTTAAATCGAATGAGGAAGCGGTTCAGTTGATCCTGCAAGCCACTGAAGCAGCAGGTTACAGGCCCGGAGAGGATATCTTCCTGACTCTTGACCCGGCCGCAAGTGAATACTTTCTGAAAGATGAGAATGTCTACCATTTGCACAAATCCACCGGTGACAAATTAACACCTGCCCAAATGGTTGATTACTGGGCAGAATGGGTGAATAAATATCCGATTATTTCCATTGAAGATGGTATGGATGAGGATGACTGGGAAGGTTGGGCCCTGATGACTAAAAAGCTTGGTTCCAAAATCCAGCTTGTTGGAGATGATCTTTTTGTAACAAATGTAGACCGTCTGCAGAAAGGAATTGACACCAACGTGGCAAACTCAATCCTGGTAAAGGTGAATCAGATTGGTAGCCTTACTGAAACCATCAATGCGGTGAACCTGGCATACAAAAACAGGTATACTGCAGTAATGAGCCACCGTTCCGGAGAAACGGAAGATACCACGATCGCTGACCTGGCAGTGGCTTTATCTACCGGACAGATCAAAACAGGTTCGGCATGCCGTTCCGAAAGAATTGCAAAATACAACCAACTGCTTCGTATCGAAGAATTGCTTGGTGATACCGCGATCTATCCGGGGAAATCATTTAAGTTCGTAAGATAACCAACAATAACTCATACAATGCCACCCAACTTTTCCGGGTGGCATTGTTTCATATCCCAAACAATCTGAATGAAAGCGCTTAAATCTTTTTGGCTCATTTTGATGTTGCTCTTTTCGGGCACCATTTATGCCGGGCCAAGGGATACCATTTCCGTTATGGTATACAATCTTTTATTTTACGGACATTATACTTCCTTCTGTACACAACAAAATAACAATGTTGACAGTAAGGATGAATCCCTGAGAACAATCATCGGTTACACCCTTCCCGATATATTCGCTGTTAATGAAATGGGTCCCAATCCGGCAAATGCCGGCAGGATCCTAAATAACGTTATGAATGCCGATGGTCGCACAAACTATGCCCATGCAAGCTATACCAATACCACAGGGTCAAGTCTGGTGAACATGCTTTTCTACGATACGGAGAAATTTGTTTTGTATGATGAGGAAGTGGCCGCCAGCGTTGTCAGGGACATCAACCGCTATACCCTTTATTATAACGATCCCGATCTGGGACACGGCAATGATACGATCTTTCTCCATCTGTTTGTTACGCATATGAAGGCGGGAAACAGTGTTCAGGATCAGCAACGTCGCACCCAGGAAGCAAATGCCGTTATGAATTATATTGAGGAGATGAATATTACCGGTAATGCCCTCTTTATGGGTGACTTTAACATGAACTCATCTTATGAGGAGGCATACCAGATCATTACATACAATTTGAATGAAGCCATAAGGTTTTACGATCCGATAGACCGGCCAGGAGTTTGGTGGAACAATGAAGACATGGCACCTTACCATACCCAAAGTCCGAGAACCGGACAACATTCCTGCTTTGTTACAGGGGGGCTGGATGATCGTTATGACCAGATCCTGGCCACCAAGAGTGTAATGGAGGGTTATGCCGGAATACAATATCTTGAAGGGTCATACAGGGCGATCGGCCAGGATGGTCAGCGATTTAACCAGTCGCTGATTTCACCACCTAACAACAGTGAGCCCCAGGAGTTAATCTATGCGATGTACAATATGTCAGACCATCTTCCGGTGAAGATGAAAATGACCATCCTGGATTATTTTACCGAGGTTGATGAAATAGAGTATATGCCTGCGATACAGCGTGTGAGATATAACAGCGGCAGTGCTTCCGTTTATATAAAGGTTGGTGATTTCACAGGCAAAGCTGATTTGAAGATGTTTTCTGCGTCAGGCAGTCTGATAAAGCAGAAAAAAGACTTTGCATTATTCCCCGGATCAGAGATCATCATTTTTACCGGTGGTTTAGTGCCCGGACCGTATGTTTTGCGTTTGGATACTGACAATGGCGAGTTTTTTACCGAAAAACTGATCATTCATTGATTTTAAGAAGTTCTTTTCTTTAAATTTGCCATAATAAATTATTGGCTTATGAGCTTTGGTTTCTTTGACTTTCTTACCCTGTTTGGTGCCCTGAGCCTGTTCCTTTTCGGAATGAAAACAATGAGTGAGGGCATTCAGAAGTTTGCCGGAGACAGAATGCGCTCCATTCTTGCTGCAATGACCTCAACCCGGTTTGCCGGCATCTTAACCGGTTTCCTGCTTACAACATTGGTGCAATCATCTTCGGCTTCCACAGTGATGGTTGTGAGTTTCGTGAATGCCGGACTGATGTCCCTGTTGCAGTCGATTGGCGTGATCATGGGTGCGAATATCGGAACAACAACCACCGCCTGGCTGATATCATTGCTTGGTTTTCAATTAAATATTTCTGCATTATCCATTCCCTTAATAGGTATCAGTTTCCCGCTTTTGATGAATAAGCGTGAGCGTTTCAACTCGATGGGACAGATTTTACTGGGGTTTGCACTGTTGTTCATGGGGCTGGACTTTTTAAGGGGCTCTGTGCCGGATCTGGAAACCAACCCGCAAATGTTTAAGTTTCTTCAGGATCTTACCGATTACGGTGTTTACAGCACCTTTTTGTTCCTTGGGCTGGGCACGCTGCTGACCATTGTCCTGCAATCGTCAAGCGCAACTATGGCACTTACACTGGTTATGTGTAATTACGGTTGGATCGGTTTTGAACATGGTGCAGCCATCGTGCTGGGAGAAAACATTGGCACCACGATTACCGCCAACATTGCGGCCCTGGTGGGTAATGTGTATGCCAAGAGAACCGCCTTTGCCCACAGCATTTTTAACATTATCGGAGTGATCTGGATGCTGGTTTTCTTCCGTTTTTTCCTGGGTCAGATCGATCACTTCATGGTGCACTTTGGCCTTGGGTCACCGAAAGAGCTTCCCACCATGATCCCCATTGGCCTCTCAATATTCCATACTGTATTCAATATTACCAATACGCTGCTTCTTGTTGGATTTGCGAAATATCTTGTAAAGATTGTTGAATTCATGTTGCCATCCCGTGGCAAAAAGTTTGAACGTCCGCAACTGGAATATTTCAGCAGTGGTTTCCTGCACATGGCAGAGCTTTCTGTTTTTCAGGCGAAGAAAGAGGTCAGAAAATACAGTGAACTTGCCCATAGGATGTTTAACTTCATCCCCGCGTTAATTATTGAAACCGATAAGAAGGAATACCAGAACCTGTTGGAGAAGGTAAGCAAGTACGAAGAGATAACTGACCGGGTAGAGGTGGAGATCACAACCTTTCTTGTCAAGATTTCCCGCAAGCAGTTGAGTAACCAGGCTGCAGAGGAGTTGCGCAGAATGCGCCTTGTCAGCAGCGAAGTGGAGAAGATCGGTGATGTTTGCTTTAAAATGTCTACCCTGTTATCAGAAAAGAAGAAAGAGAAGACCTACTTTACACCTGCGCAGCGCAGTGATCTTTTCGAGATGTTTAAACTGGTGAACACTGCATTTGACTTGATGTTGACCAACTTGCAAACCAGTGTGTTCGAAGCAAGGAAACGGTTGCCTGAAGCCAATCAACTGGAGAAAAAGATCAATGCCTTACGTGATCAGATCACCGATACGGTAATTACCGACATAGAGCAGCACCCCACCCATGCTAAAAGCGGGTTTTATTTCAATAAGCTGATCTCTTCCTGTGAAAAGATCGGCGACAGCATCCTTAACATCAATGAGGCTATTGCCGGTGTAAACATTGAATAGTAAAAGTTCTCAGTTGCTGACCAGCCAACCGGGCAGCACCTCTTTTTTCCAACTGTCTTTTTCCTGACGGAGCTTGTCCATGTCAAGGCCGATGAACTCCTGTGCTGCCTCTTTGGTGGAGAGGTCGGGCATTTCAATTGGATAGTCCACACCATATTTGTTGAAAACGGAGGTGAGCTTCAGGCTGGCCTCCTGCGCTTTCTGGATTGAAGTACCTAAAACCCTCAGTGCTTCCGCTGGCGAATGAATTCCCATTCCGTTGGCGGCTGCAACCCAGTCCCACCGCCACTGCGAATGGCGGATCAATTGCAGTACCGGCGCCATTTCTGCCTCGGTTGCACCTGCCTCCCAGGCGTACATGGCTTCAATGTGTACACGGGCCAGGTTTTTCTCGGCAATGCCGCGCAACTCGGAAACCCTTCTCTGGTGGTCATAAACGTTGGCGATCAGGGTTTCTTCGCTTTGTCTGTGGCATACCTGGCAGGATTTTTCAACTTTTGCCAGCGGGCTGACCAGATGGTGATCGGTAAACTTAATGCCTCCCTCCCTCTTATACGGCATGTGGCAATCGGCACAAGATACACCCCGCTGTGCGTGGATTCCGGTTTTGTACAGCTCATAGTCGGGATGCTGCGCCTTGAGCATCGGGGCACGGCTGAGTGCATGCATCCAGTCAACATGCTCAATGTTGTCTTTATACCTTTCCATGTCTTCCGCGCTGAATCCTTCATCCCAGGGGAAAGTCAGGTAATTCTCCGGGCCGAAATAATACTCAACGTGGCATTGTGCGCAAACCAGGGAGCGCATTTCCTGGCGTGTGGCATCATTGATGTCGCGTCCCTGCCGTTTAAAAGCCTCGGCGAGTGCAGGGCGCGTAATGCGGAGATTCATGGTGTTCGGTTCATGGCAGTCCTGACATCCGATCGGGTGCTGGATGTTGGGCCCCATCTCTGCCCACGTTCGGGCATAGAAATTACTCACACCCAGTTCGTTCATCATCCTGGGCACATCCGTGCTTTTACATGTCCAGCAGGTGGCCGGCTGGGGTACTTTTGTGCGGAGTGTATTATGTACATCCGTAACTGAGTAATAATGTCCGCGTCCCTGATTGTAGTCACGTGAGAAAGCATATCCGGCCCACATTACAACAAGCTCCGGATACTTCTCCAGATAATCAATCATCACAGACCCGTAATATTTGCTTTCAAATGTGGTGTCAAGGGTCATTAAATAACTTTCGTATTGTCGTGGAAAGTTTTCTCCCCATATCGAATTGTCTGGCTCAAAATCGGGGATGGGGCTAACCATCTGGAAATACAATTGTGCTTCACTGCGGCGTTCAATAATGCTTGCAGCAAAGAGGCCGATCACGAAAACAATGGTGATTGTGATGAAAAACAATAACCAATTGATCCAGGGCTTTCTTTCAGATGTTGCTCGATTCGTTTCCATAAGAATTATTTTTTGGATTTATTCATAAGTCAATACTCTATTGGGTTGTGAATGTTGATTTGTGCCAAGCCATGCAGGCAGAACGGAAGGCAGGCGTTCGACGAGGGCATGTGGAGCGGCCGATAAACTTTTGACCGTACCGTGGGGTGTTTCGCGATGGCAGTCCCAGCAAAGCTTACCTTCTCCTTTAGCTGCAGTTGCTGCTGTTACCTCCACCAGCTGAACCATGTCAACAAGGTCAAGGTGGCAGCGGATGCAGTTTTCCTGTACAACGCGTGTGCCACGACTTTTGATCTGGATTACCTGGGGTTCCCAGCGCATGCTAAAGTAGGTGGCATGTGCCAGACCATCCGTTCCCTTTACAAAATATTTGCTGAATATGTTATCCTGCGGTATGTGGCAATCAACACAAGTGGCATCACGGGCATGACTGTCTTTACTCCAGGATGCAAAGTAGGGATACATCACATGGCAGTTGATACATGTTTCCGGTTCCTCAGAAAGATAAGATGTCGCATTTGAAATAAGTACCACCAGCAGCAGTATGCCGGTCATAATGCCTGTGAGTATGATAACCGTAAATCGCCACTTCGGCGGGGGAACCAACAGGTGATATACCTTCTTCAAAAATGTCATAACGCACCTTTTTTTTTGAATTACGAAAATTAGTACCGAAATATAGAAAAATATCTGATAACTTTACCTGTTTTATCCATCTTTTATGCAATTGTTCTTTAGATTAAATTAAAGTAGCTTGTTGAGCTTGTGATAATGATCTTATGTTTATTTTTATTTGATATTTGTATAATAATTTTGTATATTTTTTGGTTACCTGTGTTTTGAATGCTTATGTAAAATGGAAATGTTTTTGCCGATGTTTAGAATATGGCACATGTTGGTTTGCTTTCTTTTGTTCATATTCAGCCTTTTACCGTTGAATACAGCCGCATTTGATACAAACCGGGAACGTGTTAATCAAACTGACAGTCTGAAGATGGTGATCAAAGGGCGGCATCATGAGGATTCCCTCATAATGGATGCCCATTTCAGGTTGGGAAGGATTTACAGATTGACCAAACCGAATCGGGGGCTTGATCATCTCAAAGCGGGCCTGGACATTGCCGAAAAAAATCAATTCAGTAGTGTTATTGGAAGGACTTTGGCCGATATTGGTGCTTTATACTGGCGCTTAAGCAACTTCAATCGTGCATATGATTTCTTTATAGAAGCGGGTCATGTATTTGAAAAGGAGGGTGACCTGGCTGGAAATGCCCTTGTGATGACCAGCATCGGTGCCATCTTTTCACGACAAGGTTATCAAGAATATGCACTGGAGTATCATCTTCAGGCCCTGGATTTGTTCCAAGAACTTGATTCAGTCCGGCTTTCCTCTTCTGTTCTTAATAATATCGGGATGATATACTACGAGCAGCGCGATTTTGAGATGGCAGAATACTATCATCAGAAATCCTTAGAAATAACGAAGAAATATGAAGATCTTTCTGGTAAATCCTATTCTTATAATAACCTTGGATCGATCCGAAAACAAACCGGGAAATATGAAGAGGCTCACTCTTATTTTAATAAAAGTCTAAAAATCAGACAAGAAATTGGACGTAAGCTGGAAATTGCAAATACAAAAATCAACCTGGGAACCCTTTATTTTCTTAAAGAAGACTATGACCAAGCTATTGATTTGCTGGAACATTGTATTGTTTTATATGAAGAAATGGATAACCCGGCTGGCGTGGCAAATGTCAATCATATTTTGGGCAAGGTATTTGCAGCGCTAGGTGATTTTGACAAAAGCCGTAATTATTATGAGTTAAGCCTGATTATTGCCGAACAACTTGGTCTGGCTTCTTTGGTTTCGGATAACTATAAATCATTGAGTGAACTCTATGTAAAATACGGAGATTATCATTTGGCTTATGATTATCAAAAAAAATATCTTATTCTTCAGGATAGCATATATGATGCAGAGGCTTCAAGACGTGCTGTAGAATTGCGTTTTGTGCAGGAGCGGGAACAACGGGAAAATGAGATCCAGCTGCTTCGCAAATCACATCAAATTATTGAGTTAAATTATGACAAGCAAAGGTTGTTCCGGAACTTTTTTCTTCTGTTTATTTTCCTGATCCTTGTTACGTTGGTTATAATTTATTTTCGTTTTCTCGAATACAAAAGAACAAATGCACTGCTGAAGAAACAGAAAGAGGAGATTGCTGTATCCAACAGAATGCTCAAAGAACTAAATCTCAGTTTGTTTGAACACCAGGAAAAGGTGGAAAGCTTAAATAAAAAGCTGAAGGAGTCAGAAAAGAACCTGATCAATATTAATAAGACCAAGGATAAGTTTTTTTCAATCATTTCGCATGATTTACGCAATCCATTTGCTGCCATAATTAGTTTTTCCCGTATCCTGAAACGTGACATTGACACACTTTCAAAGGAGGAGCTTCATGAGTTGGTGGAAGACCTGGATACATCGGTGATCAAGATCAGCAACCTGCTTGATAACCTTTTGCAGTGGTCGCGGACGCAGACAGGCAAGATCAGTTTCAAGCCTGAAAAGTTTTCCCTCAAAGAGGTCATCATTGAGAATTTCAACCTGTTTGCTACCAGTGCCAGGGAAAAAGAGATTGATCTGCTTGATAAGACAGAAGGGGACGTGATTGTATACGGCGACATCAACATGACCGATACGGTTTTAAGAAACCTGATATCTAATGCCTTAAAATATTCCCATCCGGGTGGCAAGGTTGTTGTTTCTGCAATGGAGAAAAATGGGTTCATTGAGTTATCTGTTTCAGATACGGGCGTAGGTGTCTCAAAGCAAGATCAACTGAAACTGTTTCGTTCAGACATGCTTCATTCTACTTATGGCACCAAAGATGAGAAAGGCAGCGGCCTTGGTTTGTTGCTTTGCCGTGAATTCATTAGCCGACAAGGTGGAACCCTGTCGATAAAAAGTGAAGTTGGTAAAGGTTCTGAATTTTCTTTTACCCTACCCAGGAACGTTACCTGATTTTTAAAGCAAAAAATATTGTATCTTTGCACTCCGTTTCGCGGGAACATTGCGGATGTGGCGTAATTGGTAGCCGCGCCAGACTTAGGATCTGGTGCCGAGAGGCGTGGGGGTTCGAGTCCCTTCATCCGCACTTTTAACACCTTAAGTGTCTAAATAGCAGGCAGTTATAAAAAAACTTAGAGTAAACAAGTGCACCATTTTTACCATTATTACAACTGTTTCATTATCATTCAATTACGAAGGGTTTAGCGTCATCTAGCTAAATATAAAGTATTGATACAGAGTAACTAGAGGTAGAAAAAAATGGCACAAAGCGGACAAAGGGGACAAAGGGAATTTATACTTCCAAAGATTCATATATTCAATAAGGATATTTCAATACAGTGGTTTGTTAGTTATTCCTTTATTGAACCGGATACCGGTATAATGATAAGGTTCAAACACTATAAAGGAATTAATGATCGGGAAACCCTAGCAAAAATGTCTTTAGCCATCATAAAAAGTTAAAGAATGTTTCCTGCTTTAGCTTGTAACACTTGTAATATGAAACCGATAACAATATACGCATAATAAAATACCGAATTTTTTCAAAAGATGTCATTAGTAGTGTCCAGCCCCCGCGAAGATGCGGTGGCCACAATGCGGGAATGACATTAGGATCATCGGCGTTCATTACCAATCCTGAGACGTAGAAAAACCACAGAGTGGTTTAACGTGATTAGCCCCGAATGCAAATTCGGGGGATGCAATGTCGCAGAAAACCGGAACCCTGAAAATAGCTAATTTTCAATATCCCTGAAGCAACGGACGCTGAACCCATTTTTCTTATTGGTGTAGCCCCTGCTCACATTTCCGAAGTGACTGCCAATGTACCAGCGCCAGGCATGTAGTGATGAGTACTCGCTGGAAGACCACCAGTAACCGTAGAGCCCAATTGTGTTGTAAAGACCATTGGTGAGACGGTATCCACCCGGAAGAGCCGAAAAGCCAAACTCATCGAATCCATAATGGGTATTGTGCGAGTTCCAGCGTGGATGCTCTGAGGTATCGCAGTCACCACCCAGCGGTGAATCTGCCTGGCGACAGGATTTTAAGGCATTGGCTGATCCATTGGTTTCATTATCATTGGGAAAACCTTGGCTGGCAACATAATCAACCAACTGCGTCCAATCATCATCGCTGGGTACAGACCATCCTTCAGGACACAGACCTCTGGCATCATCAACGGCAAACCAATTATACAATTTGCCATAGGCTTCCAGCATGTCGTTATCGTTGTTATAAATAGCATAAGCACCGCTTGTAGTGTTTGACCACTCTGTGTCACTCAAGCCTGTTGGAATGGCATCACCGTTGTTGTACCTGGTTACACGCAGATTCACCGCTAACCATTCTTGATTTCCTATGGTGACTGTACCATAAACATTTCCGTCAATGTCGACTACTTGGGAATCACCTTCCAAAGTTTCAAACATCAACTCATCTCCATACCCCGTGCCTTCGCTGCTGATGGCATATGCACGAAAATAATAGGTGGTTGCAGGGGTTAAGTCTGTCATTGTACTATTGTATTCACCCATGCCGTCCCCATCATCAGTGCGACCTACATTTTCGCTATAGGTCGGATTTCCGTCGGTATTCCATACAACGCCTT
>SKTA01000238.1 GCA_007122745.1 Bacteroidales bacterium | reverse complement strand
TCAGCATGGACGAACTCCTGCTTCGGATCAACGCCATATACCGCCGAACCTATTTTGACAAGCCCGGAGATTCAGAAAAATCATTCTTTCAGATTGGAAAATACAGTTTTGATTATGCCAGACAGATACTGAAGATTGACGGGAAAGAGCAAAAACTCACCTCCAAGGAGGCACAACTGCTAAAAATGCTTTGCGACCGGACTAATTATGTACTGGACAGGTCTGAGGCACTGAAAAAGATCTGGCTCGACGATAACTACTTTAACGCCAGAAGCATGGATGTGTACATTGCCAAACTGCGAAAATACCTCAAAGAGGATCCCTCTGTAGAACTCCTTAACATACACGGGAAAGGTTTTAAACTGCTGGTGACAAAAGAGGAGGAATAAGGCACCTGGTCAGTAAACGGTAAACGGCAAACTGAATATTGATGCCGTAAGGAAACACAGTTTAAAAGCTCAAGATCGAAAACAGTTAACACAAGTAATTTGCATATTGGTGAAGTTATTTGTGGATCATAAACATATTCCACCCCTCCGGTGTTATTCTCATATAAATTCATCATACCCATTGAATAAGAGTGCAAGGTTTCATATCTTTGCACGGCAATTTAAAATAATTCCAAATAAGCCATTTGGGATGTTTTGAAAAAAGGTATACCGATACAGAGATAGCAACCGATCATGAAAAATGACAGTGATAAAATATTGCAGGAGGTAACCGGATCTGACTATAAGTATGGTTTTTACACCGACATTGAGATGGATCAGGCTCCTCCGGGACTAACAGAGGACACCATCCGGTTTATCTCCGCAAAGAAGAACGAACCGGAGTTTATGCTGGAGTTCCGCTTAAAAGCTTTCAGGCATTGGCAAACACTTAAGGAGCCTGAATGGGCTCATGTGGAATACCCGCCCATCAATTATCAGGACCTGATCTACTATTCTGCGCCACGCAAAAGACCCAAATACGACAGTCTGGAAGAAGTGGACCCGGAACTTCTCGAAACCTTTGAAAAGCTGGGCATTCCGCTTGATGAGCAAAAGTCGCTCGCGGGGGTTGCCGTTGATGCTGTTATGGACAGTGTTTCTGTGGGCTCCACCTTTAAAAAAACACTGGGAGAGCATGGCGTGATCTTCTGCTCTTTTTCCGAGGCTTTGCAGAAGCATCCGGAACTGATCAAAAAACACATGGGAAGCGTGGTGCCTTACACGGATAACTTTTTTGCTGCCTTGAACTCCGCTGTCTTCAGCGACGGTTCATTTGCTTACATTCCCAAAGGTGTGCGCTGTCCGCTCGAACTATCAACCTATTTCCGGATCAATGCGGCCAACACCGGCCAGTTTGAACGAACACTCATTGTTGCGGAAGAAGGAAGCTATGTCAGCTACATGGAAGGATGTACCGCTCCCATCCGCGACGAACATCAGCTGCATGCAGCCATTGTTGAAATCATTGCCCACAAGGATGCCGAAGTGAAGTATTCTACCGTACAGAACTGGTGGCCGGGCGACAAAGAGGGTAAGGGTGGCGTTTATAACTTCGTAACCAAGAGGGGTATCTGCGAAGGGGAACACTCAAAGATATCCTGGACGCAGGTTGAAACAGGCTCAGCTGTTACATGGAAATACCCGAGTCTTATTCTGAGGGGAGACAACAGCACCGGAGAGTTTTATTCGGTAGCTGTTACCAACAACAAGCAACAGGCCGACACCGGTACCAAGATGATCCATCTTGGGAAAAACACCCGAAGCACCATCATCAGCAAGGGGATTTCCGCCGGGCGAAGCAACAACAGCTATCGCGGCCTGGTAAAAACCAGTAAAAAAGCGGAAAATGCACGAAATTTCTCACAATGCGACTCCTTGCTCCTTGGAGACCAGTGCGGCGCCCACACCTTTCCATACCTGGACGTGGGCAACAGGTCCTCAATCGTGGAACATGAGGCAACCACAAGCAAGATCTCGGAGGATCAGCTCTTTTATTGCCTGCAGCGGGGCATTGACATGGAGGGCGCCATTGGCCTGATCGTGAACGGTTATGCCAAGGAGGTGCTGTCAAAACTCCCGATGGAGTTCGCGGTAGAAGCACAAAAGCTCCTGTCAATCAGTCTTGAAGGAAGCGTTGGATAAAAAACGGAAGTAACCAGTTGAAAAGTAACGGTAATCATTGCAGACATGCTTAGTATAAAGAATCTTTCAGCATCAATAAACGGAAAAACCATCATCAAAGGGCTTAACCTTGAAGTGAAGGAGGGTGAAGTACACGCCATCATGGGCCCCAACGGTTCAGGGAAAAGTACCCTGGCGAGCGTCATTGCAGGCCGCGAAACTTTTGACGTGGATGAAGGCACGGTAACTTACATGGGTAAGGATCTTCTTGAGCTACCGGCCGAAACACGTGCCCGGGAGGGAATCTTCCTTGGATTTCAGTATCCTGTGGAAATTCCCGGGGTAAGCATTGCCAATTTCATGCGAACGGCCATCAATGAAAAGAGAAAGTATCTCGGACTGGACCCTTTGACCGGTGCGGAGTTCCTCAGGCTCATGGAAGAGAAAAAGAAAATGGTGGACATCCAGTCGAAACTGACCAATCGTTCGGTGAATGAAGGCTTCTCGGGTGGAGAAAAGAAAAAGAACGAAATTTTCCAGATGGCCTTGCTGGAACCTCGCCTGGCCATCCTTGATGAGACCGACTCAGGCCTCGACATCGATGCCCTCAAGGTTGTTGCAAATGGGGTTAACAAACTCCGGCGCCCGGATAATGCAACCGTTGTCATTACCCATTATCAGCGCCTGCTGGATTATATCACACCCGACTTCGTGCATGTTTTGTATGATGGCCGCATCATCAAGAGCGGAGACAAGAACCTGGCGCTGGAACTTGAAGAAAAGGGATACGAATGGGTAAAAAAGGAAGCTCCTGCCGGAGTGTAATTTGTGAACTTAAGAAGTGAACACAATGGAAACAACATATTCCTCACTGAATAAAGACCGGCTTATTGAGCTCTTTCACCGGGAGCAAAAGTCCATGACGGAATTGGCGACACCACTGGTTAACCGGATCCGTCAGCATGCGCTGTCACGTTTCGAAAAAAACGGATTTCCGTCCAAACAGCTTGAAAACTGGCGTTTCACCGACCTGACCCCCTTGCTGAACACGGAGTTTTTTTTCGATTTCAGCAACAAAAGCCGCAGCATGGATGTCGAAAAGATCTTTACGTGTGATGTATATGACCTCGACACATTCAGCATTACCCTGCTTAACGGCTGGTTCGTATATAAAAGCGCACCCCTCACCAAGCTGGATAACGGCACCATTATTGGAAGTCTGGCAAAAGCCATGGAGGTGTATCCCGAACTGGTCGATCAGTACTTTGGCAAAGCGGCTAAAACAGATGTATATGAACTTGCAGCACTCAATACAGCTTTCGTTCAGGACGGCTTGTTTATCTACGTGCCCGACGGTGTTACCCTGGAAAAACCGGTGCAGCTGATCAATATTGTAAATGCCGACCATCCGGTCTTCTTACAACCCCGCCACCTCATCATCGTTGGAAAAGGGAGCAAAATCACCCTGGTACACTGCGATCACTCGCTGACACACAACGTAAGCTTTACCAATATCCTCACGGAGATTTTTGCAGAGGACAACGCTGTTGTGGATCATTACAAGATTCAGAACAAAGGGCGAAATTCGGCCCTGATCACCAACACTTTCATCCGGCAGAAAAAGTCGAGCTCAGTGTATAGCAATATGATCACGCTTAACGGAGGTTTTACCAAAAACATCCTGGATGTTAGTCTGCCGGAACCGAACTGCCGGTCGGAACATTTTGGCCTTTATCTTGTTGACAGCAACCAACACGTTGACAACCAGGTTTACATCGACCACATAGCACCAGACAATTACAGCAACCAACTCTTTAAAGGGATTCTGGATGATGAAGCCAGGGCTGTCTTTTCCGGAAAAGTAATGGTTAGGAGGCACGCGCAACATACCGTTGCACATCAGAACAACAAGAACATCCTGCTTACCGATGATGCCAAAGCAAACACCCAGCCACATCTGGAGATCTACGCAGATGATGTAAAATGCTCGCACGGAGCTACAGTCGGTCAGCTGGATCCGGAAGCGATGTTCTATCTCCGCTCAAGGGGCTTGTGTGAAAGAACGGCAAGACAATTGATGATGATCGCATTCGCCGGCGAGGTGGTACAAAAGATCTCTATCCAGGCACTGCAGGAGCGGATACAGCATCTGGTCGAAAAACGCCTGAAAGGAGAGCTTTCCATCTGTGATCAGTGTATGTTGCACTGCAACAGCAAAGAACCAACTGCATTTAACATTGATATGAGTAAAATCTAACGCCTGGTATGAGCTTTGACCCTGAAATATTGCGCAAACAGTTTCCCATCCTGAAAAGGGAGGTTAACAACCGTTCACTGGTATATTTTGACAATGCCGCTACGACTCAAAAGCCCCGCATTGTGCTGGATCGCCTGATCCGGTATTATGAAAATGAGAACAGCAACATCCACCGGGGAGCCCACTTTCTGAGCAGCCAGGCGACGGAAGCTTACGAACAGGCACGCAAAACAATACAACATTATATCAATGCCCGGCATTACCACGAAGTAATCTTTACCCGTGGAACAACAGAGGCCATCAACCTGGTTGCCGATTCCTTCAGTCAGAAATTCCTGAAGGGGGGGGATGAGATCCTGATATCTGCGATGGAGCATCACGCCAACATTGTACCCTGGCAAATGGCTTGTGAACGTCATCAGGCAACCCTGAAGGTGATCCCGATGAAGCCTGACGGGACTTTGGACATGGATGGTTTTGAAAAATTGCTCAACCAGCGCACAAAGCTGGTTGCCGTAACACACGTGAGCAATGCATTGGGAACAATCAACCCGGTCAAGGAGATCATCAAGACGGCACACCTGCAGAATGTTCCAGTATTGATTGACGGTGCGCAGGCGACACCGCACATGGCAGTTGACGTACAGGATCTGGATTGCGACTTTTATTGTTTTTCCGGACACAAAATGTATGGCCCGATGGGTGTTGGTGTTCTTTATGGGAAGGAGGCCCTGTTGAACGAAATGCCACCCTGGCAGGGCGGCGGCGAAATGATCAGTTCAGTTAGTTTTTCAAAAACAACCTATAACGATCTCCCTTTTAAGTTTGAGGCAGGAACCCCAAATGTGGCCGACGTGCTTGGGATGGAAACAGCGATTCTGTTTTTACAGGAAACAGGACTTGGAAAGATTGCCGCTCACGAAAAGGAGCTGGTTGGCTATATAATCGACCGCTTAAAGCAAATGGACAACATCCGTTTTATAGGTGAAGCCCGGGAAAGAAGTGCGGTTGTGTCGTTTATCTTCAATGACATCCACCCTTATGATACCGGAACAATTCTTGATAAGCTGGGCATCGCAGTACGTACCGGACACCATTGCGCCCAACCCATCATGACCTATTTCAACATTCCCGGTACCGTGCGTGTTTCTTTTGCCGCTTACAACACCAAAGAGGAAATAGATGTGCTTATGAACGGCCTTTCAACCGTAAGAGACATGTTCGGATGATGATTCTTAAAAAAAACGCTTCCAAAAACCAAAATGAATGACTTCAATAAAGGAAAAAGAACAAGCTGTAGTTGAAGAGTTTGAATTGTTTGATGACTGGATGGACAAGTACAACTACATCATTGAAATGGGAAAGTCGTTACCGGTCATCGACAACAAGTACAAAGAGGAGAAGTACCTCATCAGGGGATGTCAGGCACAGGTATGGCTGCATGCTGAGGAGAAAGAGGGTAAGGTTTATTTCCGCGCCGACAGCGACGCCCTGATCACCAAAGGGATCGTTGCGCTGCTCATTCGGGTGCTGTCAGGCCAGAAACCGGGAGAGATCATCGATGCCGACATGTCATTCATTGACGAGATCGGACTGAAAGAACACCTCTCGCAAACCCGTTCGAATGGCCTGGTAAACATGATCAAGCAAATGAAGTTATACGCACTGGCGATTAAAGGTTAAGGTTAAG
>SKTA01000003.1 GCA_007122745.1 Bacteroidales bacterium | reverse complement strand
TATGAGTTCGATGAGCCGATTGAGATGCCCGAAGGCTTCTTCATTGGATTGAGCTATAACGGCTTCCTTGGTCTGGCCGTAGATGATGGTGTTGGTGACCCCTGGGACTTTGTACCTGGTACGCAGTTTGGTATATTCGACATCACGGATGCCACCAGTGCATTTACCGACATTTCGGTATGGGGCTTTGAGGTTAACTACCTGCTGAGGGCCTATGGCAACAACCTTGGCGACTTGAACCGCTCAGCTTACAGCGGCAGTGTTGCACAAGGACCTGCACCGGAGCTTATTCCTCTTGAGACGCGCGTTGATGCCGGCAAGCCTCACTTCCCGCAGGCAGGTCAGCGTGCTTTCCTTGGTTTTAACGTATACCTGAATGATGCACTTGTAGCTGAGGAGGTTATGGATACGGAATACCTGTTTACGAACCTTCCTGCCGGAGAGCACACTGCCGGGGTAGAGTCTGTATACACTACAGGCAGCTCTGACATTGTGACGATCGACTTTGAGATCACCGACGAGGCGGATACCTTCGAGGTTACCTTCGAGGTGGACATCACGCAGGCGGTCTTGGAGGGACAGCTGATAGGCTTTGATCCGGATATGGACCACATCTTCATAACCGGTTCTATGTTGGGCTGGTCTGAGCCTGGTTCTGCGGAGACAGTGATGACACAGATCAGCTCCGATCCCTGGATCTATGCGATGACCTTTGATCTTGCCGCGGGCACATATCAATACAAGTACTTCTCCGACTTCCTTGGCGATGGCTGGGATGGCGGCGAGTATCATGGCGGTGATGACCGGGAAGTTTTGGTTGACGCAGACATGACCGTTGAGGACGTATTTACCGTTGGCGATGCCCCTGAGTTTACTGTCACCTTCGATGTATTTGACACGGAAGGCGCAGCGGTTGACAATGCGGTGATCACCTTTGGCGGTGTTGAGAACCCTGCCGGTGATTATGTATTTGAGGGCGTAACCCCGGGTACTTACGATTACGAGGTTGTGGCTGATGGATATAAGCCAGTGTCTGGTCAGGCTACCATTGTCGATGCAGATCTAACCATTCCTGTAGAGCTTGAGCCTGAGGTAGGCACTGTAGATATCGAAGCCACGCTGTCGATCTTCCCGAATCCTGCCCGCGAGATGCTTTACATTGAGTCTGGATCTGATATAACCGGAGTACGTGTTGTTGATATTCTCGGACAGGTTGTATACAGTTCTTCTGTAGACAGTATGTCTCATGAGCTCAGCGTCACTGGATTTGATCCCGGTGTATACTTTATCCAGGTAACCACCACACGCGGCGTTGTCACACATCGCGTTCAGGTAAGCCGATAGATAACCATCCATTGATTTGGACATACAAAAGGGGCTGCTCCGAAAGGGTAGCCCCTTTTGTAATATTGTTTTGCCATTTAAGACGTAGTAAAACGGCCTGTAGTGCATTAAAAAAAAGCACTACTATCTGAGTGCCCAATGAACACAGTTTTGTAAAATATCCGCTGTTTAGCGAAACAAAAGGCTGTCCTTATTCAGGCTTTATCTGTAAAAACAAACCCGGGAGTTCAGCTAACAAAACCTTAATATAGCCTTTCGGCTTCACGCTGATTAAATCCGGACACTTTATGACCATAAACGGACAATTATTTTGAAAAGAATTAAGGAATATTTTGGTAAAATAATGATAGTGAGGGGCCTGAAGTGTATGGTTTGTTTTTTGTTGTGAATAGGGTTGTTCAAAACCTGACAGATAATGCTAAAAAACTACCTGTTACTTGCCTTCAGAAACATGAAGCGCCAACCTGCCGTAACCTTCATCAATGTACTTGGACTGGCATCGGCAATGGCCGCCACCATCATTCTCAGCCTATTTGTACTCCATGAGCGAAGTTTTGAAGAGATGCATAAGAATGCGCCACGGGTTTACAGGACCCTAAGTGAGTTTCACGGCCGTTTTGATTCCACAATCCCTTATACCCTTGCGCTCGCCGGTCCGGCAATATCGGAGAATATCCCTGAAGTGGAGTCTTTTACAAGAATTTTTCCCAGGCACACGACCCTGGAACTGGATGACAACCATTTTACCAATATCCGTATTTTCTATGTGGATTCCTGTTTCCATGATATCTTCAGCTTTCCGGTAATTGAAGGCAACCCCGGTCGTTCCCTCAACAATCCGTCACATGTGATACTTACCAGGACAGTTGCCGAAAACTTATTTCCCAACAAATCTGCCATAGGACAAGTGGTGGATATGGATGTTTTATGGATTGATGTTGAAAGGGATCAGCTAAGCACGCTAAGAAGACCCTTTGTGGTGGGTGCCGTTTTGGAAGATCCTCCTACCAATACGCATCTGCAATTTGAGATTCTGGCGCCGCTGATGATCATACCGGATGATCAGCAAAACCAGCTGCAAAACTTTTTCGCAACCTATCTGCTGCTAAACACCCCGCTGGACGATCAGCTGAAAGAAAAAATCACCGGATTTGCCAGCAGCAGGGTTTTGGAGGTTTTTGGTGAACACTACCAGGTTTCTATTCATCTGCAAAACCTCAAAGACATTCACTTTGGCCGGCACCTCGACAGTGACCTGAGTCCGAAGGGAAATATGCAGAACATGGTTATCATGACGGGCCTTGCCATTTTTATTCTTACCATAGCCGTCTTTAATTTTATCAACCTTATTACAGCCCGATCCGACAAAAGGATCATCGAAGCCGGTATCAGAAAGGTGGCCGGAGCTCAAAAGAAAAATATTGTCTTTCAGTTTCTTGGAGAGTCGGTGCTGACTGCCTTCATTGCCCTGGCAGCATCGCTGATCCTGGTAGAGTTTTTCCTGCCACCGTTTTCCGCTTTGCTGGAAAGGGATCTGGCACTCTATGACTTTTTCGGTCTTCCACTTTTTCTTTTATTGATTGCACTGGCAGTAGTCGTCGGGTTGATCGCCGGTCTATATCCTGCCGTCAGTTTTGCAAGTCATCAGCCCGCTGCCATTCTGAAAGGTCAGTTAAACTCAGGACGAAAAACTCCGTTTCTGCGCATTTTTCTGGTTGTTTCGCAGTTTGTTATCGTGGTTTTTCTTATTACGTTCCTGTGGGTGGTCAATGATCAGATACGATTCATGAAGCATGATGACCTGGGATTCGACCGGGAAAATGTATTGCTTTTCAGGGGGATCACTCCGGGTATCCAGTCATCCTACCAGGTGCTGAAACAGGAGTTGCTTCAGCTTCCTGAAGTTTCAGCAGTTACTGCATCGCAGGCTGTACCCGGAGCTGGCGGCAGTGGTCAGTTTTTCCGGTTGCGTGGTCAGCACCCCAGCGAAGCCATTCCCATCATTTATTTTGCCACCATCGATGACTTTATCGACTTCTATGACATTAAACTGTTAGAAGGGCGTTGGCTTGATGAAAGGATACAGACCGACAATTATGAGTATGTGGTCAACATGGAAACGGTACGCCGGCTTGGTTTGGAGGACCCGATTGGTGCTGATGTATCTTTATGGGAATATCACGGCAAAATCATAGGCGTGGTTGAGGACTTCCACTTCCAGAGTCTGCACGAGCCCATCGGTGCACTGGTTTTTAACCGCTATTTCGATGAAATCAGGATCGTTTCTGTAAAAGTAAACGGCAGCAACTTGCAGGCAGCACGTGAGCGGATTGAGAAGGTTTTCATGCAAACCGATCAAGCTTATGCGGTTAACAGCATCTGGCTCGATGATGTCTTTTCACATACCTATCGGTTTGAAGAGAGAAGCTTCCAGATCATCCTTTATGCCTCACTTGTCGGTATCATCATTGCCCTTCTGGGGTTGTATGGCTTGTCGAGCTATATGGTACAATCGCGCCGTCGGGAAATAAGCCTCAGGAAAGTAATGGGGGCATCGCTTCCGCAGATCATGATGGTCTTTTTCAGGGTGATCCTGAAGTGGGTCTTGATCGCCATTTTTGTTGCCTGGCCGCTGGTGTGGCTGGTTGCCGACCGGTGGCTTGAAAACTTTGCTTACCGGATCAGTCTGTCTCCCCATTTTTTCCTGGTTTCCGCCCTTGTTACCCTCGGAATAGCTTCCCTGACCATCATATACCAGGTTTTTATGGCAGCGCGCCAGTCGCCGGTTGAATCGCTAAAGACGTGATAAAGAATCCCAGGGAAATGCACTTCCATTATTTTATCTTAACTTTATACACAGTATTCAGCAATGTTTTTTTAAGGAATTCTGGATAGGAACCACTCATGCCCAAAGACCTAATTGCTGCTTACAACCGCTTGGCGGTTGATTATGATAAGAACCGCGGCTTGTTTGATATGTCAGCCGTTCTGAATGATTTTTATCAACACATTAAAATTGATAATGGAAATCTGCTCGATCTGGGGTGTGGTGCAGGAGAACCCGGTCCCGGTTTTTTTATCAGTAAGGGCTGGAATGTTACCGGGGTCGATTTTTCGGAGAAAATGCTTGAACTGGCAAAGAAATATCAGCCTGAGATGCACAGAATCCTGGCCGATGTTACCGAGGTGGACTTTTCACCGGGTCAATTTGATGCCGTAACGGCCATATATTCGCTTTTTCACATCGAAAGGGAAAAGCACCCGTTGCTGTTTACAAACATTTACAATTGGCTGAAACCGGGAGGGAAAGCCCTTTTTACTTACGCCTGTAAAGAATATACTGGTAAAAATGAATTCAGCGGCTACATTACATTCATGTCCGAAAAGCTTTACTATAGCCACACCACTCCGGAGAAACTTTATAAAATGCTCAAACGCATAGGCTTTGCCCTGCTTTCTGCCGATTATCGCGACATCGGTGGCGAACGCTTTCTCTGGGTCACCATCAGAAAGCCTGGGTAATATACCTCTTTTTTTATTTAAACTAATTATAAATAACTGAAAATCAACAATTTTTCGTAACTTTGATTGCTGTGGTTCAAGCAAATCTATGTATATTGTAATCTGTTAATATATAAATAAGTGCCTTATTAAAAACCAAAGCAACCCAAACATGAAATCAAAAACGATCTTGTTGTTATTTCTTTCAGCAATCCTTTTTATTGCCCTTAAGCCGCACGGTGGTGAGAAGAACAGTGGTCAGGCCCCACTGGGCCGAACCGGCGCACCCGGTGAAACCACTTGCGGTGGCTGCCACTCCGGGGGCTCTTATAGCGGTTCAATGACCTTTGAATTTGGCGCGAAGAGTGAATCCGGTTACGAACCAGGCGAAACATATGTCATAACCTTTACCGGTGAATATGGTGCGCCAAGGTACGGATTTTCCATTACCGTGTTGGATGCTACTGAAAACCCCGCAGGTGATTTTACCCTGATCAATGAGGACAACACCTCTTTTGGTTCACTTGGCAATGGCCGTCAATATGTAGGACACAAAGCCGCGGATGCCACAAACGAGTGGACATTCGAGTGGACTGCTCCCTCGCAGGATGTCGGCCCCGTAACATTTTACTATGTGATCAATGCGGCTAACGGCGATAGCGGCACAGGTGGTGACTTTATTGAAACAGGGTCCACCAGTATCCAGCCTGCCGAAGAACCTGAAACATACAGCCTCACCCTGTTGGCTGAACCAGCTACCGGAGGGATACTGAATGGTGAAGGTGACTATGAAGCAGGAGAAAGCATCACAGTCTCTGCCACTCCTAATGAGGGCTACGAATTTTTACACTGGACAGATGCAGATGGCATTGAACTCAGCAACCAGGAAAGCTTTGATTTTGTGATGCCTGAAGAGGATGTAACCCTGTTTGCAAATTTCTCCTTCAACACCTACACAATCACGTTTATCATTGAAGATGAAGGGGGTGAACCGATCCCTGACGCAGTAATTACCCTCGCCGGTGACGAATATGAAGCAGGTTTTTATGTGTTTGAAGACCTGCCTCCTGCCTCGTATGAATATACCGTTAGCCGGGATGGCTATTTTGACAATAGCGGAACGATTGACCTTGTCGACGAAGATGTCAATGTCACAGTGGTTCTTGAAATCGATGAAACCCCAATCGCAGAATTGGACGACACCGGCTTGGTGACCATTTACCCCAATCCTGCCACCTCTC
>SKTA01000197.1 GCA_007122745.1 Bacteroidales bacterium | reverse complement strand
TGATTCATGATTTCCCCTTGGGCTGAAGCACTTTCGGCATCAGGAGCAGACCTTTGATCTAAAACCCGGTTATAAAGGTTGCTGCTTTCTGCTTTCTGTTTTTTCTCTTCTTGCATATCTCGTGTGGTGGTATTGTTGGCCATGTTGTTTTAATTTTAGTCGTTAATTTCCCGGGGGTAAAACCCCTTTGGGTTATCCGTGAAAAAGATGATTTTGGTTTTGTGCAGTCGTAACAACGAAATTAAAAAACAAAACAATTGGAACCACCCTAAGGTTATTAACAAATGGCAAAAGTTATAAACAGGAAGGATTCAAGATTCAGGTTATCAAATGTTTATAAGGGTTAAAAGAATATCTGGTTTAAGTTTTTGTTGAACCCTCTGAGAACCAACAAACTGAAGAATTGATGCAAAAAACATTTCAAAAACCTTAAGCAAATTCAATCAGAAATGCTTTTATGAAGGGGTCGATATCGCCATCCATCACCTGTTGCACATTTGATGTTTCGACACTGGTACGGAGGTCTTTTACCATTTTGTAAGGGTGAAAAACGTAGTTTCTTATCTGGGAGCCCCACTCAATTTTTTTCTTCCCCTCCTCTATTTCGTTTATTATTTCCCTCTTTTTTCTCAGTTCTATTTCATAAAGCTGAGATTTTAACATGGTCAGGGCTTTCTCGCGATTTTGAACCTGCGACCTGGTTTCCTGACATTCAACAACCAAACCTGACGGGGCATGCCTGACCCTTACAGCACTTTCCACTTTGTTCACATTCTGGCCACCAGGCCCGCTTGAGCGAAAAGTGTCCCACGACAAGTCTGTCGGATTGATCTCTATGTTAATATTTTCGTCAACCACCGGATAGGCATATACCGAGGCAAAGGAGGTGTGTCGTTTGTGGTTTGCATCAAAAGGTGACAACCTGACCAACCGGTGTACACCGTTTTCCCCTTTCAGGTAACCATAGGCATGCTCACCCTGTATTTCGATTGATGCACTCTTTATCCCGGCACCATCACCCTCTTGAATGTCCAGTACTTTTGAATCAAAATCATGACGTTCAGCCCATCTCAGGTACATTCGCATCAGCATCTCAGCCCAGTCCTGACTCTCTGTTCCCCCTGCTCCCGAGTTGATCGAAAGGATTGCATGGAGGTGGTCCTCCTCTTTATTGAGCATTTTCTGAAATTCGAGGTCTTCAATCAGGCCCAACGCAGTTTCATGTTGCTTTAGAACTTCAACCTCAGAACCTTCACCCTCCTGGAAAAACTCAAACAATACATTGAGGTCATCCAGCTTTTGTTTGGCCCCTTCATAGGCTTCAATCCATTTCTTAATAGCGCTGATCTTTTTAAGATGCTTTTGCGCTTCTTGCGGATTGTCCCAAAATTCGGGCTCTTCCGTTACTTTTTGCAAATTTTCAGTTTCTTTCTTTTTCCCTTCGATGTCAAAGAAACCTCCTCAAGGCATCGAGCCTCTTAAACAGATCTTTGATGTGGTCAGTATGTATCATGGACGAGGGTGTTTGTTAATCGTTGATTATTAATCTAAAAACTTTTCATTTTTCACTTTTACCGCAAGCACAAAGTCTGTTTCAAATCCTTTTTGCATACAGTATGCAGCGGCTTTTTCTTTAATTCGATCTTTGTTTCTTTTTTGAAGTTCGCTGTATTTTTTTTGATAAAGTGCTTTCAGTTTTTCAACATAAGCGTTTTCGTCAATGTCCTCAAGTGCTTTTTCAATTATGCTTTGGTCAATTTGGCGTTTCCAGAGTTCTGATCGGATTTTGATTTTACCCCAGCTGTTGTTTTTTAGTTTGCTTTTGACAAAGATCTTTGAAAAGCGTTCGTCGTCAACATATTTTTCTTTTTGCAGTTGCTTAACGATTGTTTGGCTTGTGGCTTTATTTGCACCGAGGCGATATAGCTTTTGCTCCAGATCAAATGAACACCTTTCGGAATAGGCACAATATTTTTTGCCCTTTTCCGTGAGTTCCTCAATAATCATCTGCTGTGTTTGTTTGCCGGCTGTCATTTGATTTGTTATTTCAATCTGGCCTGTTATGCAAAATGCGACAGCATTATATTTTTATTTCATCATCCAGTTTGTTAAAAAACCGGTATTCGAGGAAGTGGTAGGATGTAGAAGGATAGAGTCTGATCCACTTTTTATATTTAAAGAACCATTTCATTCTCAGTGACATAAGGCCTTTGGTCAGGAAAGCATAGATAAATGGATGTACTCTGATGGTCAATGATTTCTCATTTTGCTCCCTGATGAGGTAACGAAGGTTACTTTCAATCTCATCGATGAAAATGATACTGGGTTTGATTTTGCCGCTGCCATTACATGCCGGGCATTTTTCCAGTATTTCAACAGATGTTTCAGTGCGAACCCTTTGCCGGGTGATCTGTACGAGGCCGAATTTGCTTGGGGGGAGCACATTGTGTTTGGCACGGTCTCTTTTCATCTCCTCCTTCATCTTCTCATACAGCTTCCTGCGGTTTGCAGCCTGTATCATATCAATGAAGTCAACCACGATAATGCCACCCATATCCCGCAACCTTAGCTGTCGGGCGATTTCGGCCGCCGCTTCCAGGTTAACATCCAGTGCGTTGTTTTCTTGTGTGTTTTCGCTGCTGATCCGCTGACCGCTGTTCACATCAATGACGTGCAATGCTTCTGTATGCTCTATGACCAGGTAGGCACCGCTCTTTATCGACACGATCTTGCCAAATGAGCTTTTGATCTGTTTTTCTACACCAAAATGATCAAATATGTTTACTTTCCCTTTATGGAGCTTAAGTATGTCCAGTTTTTCAGGAGCAATCGTTTTGATATAGTCCCTGAGTTCTTCGTAAACCATCGCATCGTTCACATGGATATTATTGAAAGACTCGTTAAGCATGTCACGCAACATGGCTGACGACCTGTTGATTTCTCCAAGTATAATGCGAGGCGGCTTGGCGCTGGAAAGTTTTTCAGCGATTCCATACCATTTAGATATCAGGTTGTTAAGGTCTGCGTCCAGGTCTGCTACCATCTTGCCTTCAGCAACGGTGCGGATAATCACACCGAAGTTCTTTGGTTTAATGCTCTGGACAAGACGTTTCAGGCGGTTTTTTTCTTCTGAATTCTGGATCTTCTGAGAAATGGAGATCCGGTCAGAGAAAGGTACGAGAACCAGGTAGCGTCCGGCTAGCGAAAGCTCACTTGTGATTCGCGGACCTTTGGTGGAAATTGGTTCTTTTGCAATCTGAACAAGTACCGGCTGGTTTGAGGTAAGCACTTCTGTGATTTTGCCCGTTTTCTCAATTTCCTGTTCAAGGTGGAAGTGCTCCATGGCCAGCACTTTGGTTTTGCCTGCCATGGCCAGCTTGGAATATTTATTCAGACTGTTGATCTGGCTTCCCAGATCGAGATAGTGCAAAAAGGCGTCCTTCTCATATCCCACGTCAACAAAGGCAGCATTTAATCCTGGAATGATCTTTTTGATCTTGCCGAGGTAAATGTCACCGACGGAATAGTTGTTGTTCTTTCGCTCACGATGCAGCTCCACGAGCCGCTTATCCTCAAGCAAAGCCATTACAACTTCCGTTGCTCCGGAGTCAATGATCAATTCTTTGTTCACAATTAGGATACTTTAAGGAATTCATCTTCCATCTTTATTGAATGGGAGGGATGGTTGTTTTGCCGGAATGTACTTTGCATCATACTAAAATTACATAACACCTAAGGCATTATGTAATTTTAGCAAAAAAATCAGATTGTCGGCAAACAGATTCCACAAAACACATTACTTCTTCTTATGTCTGTTTTTTCTCAGACGTTTCTTGCGTTTGTGGGTTGCCATTTTGTGTCTTTTTCTTTTTTTTCCGCTAGGCATGGTTTTTCTCCTATATTAATGATTCTTCAACTGTGGGGCAAAACCCCTCTCAACCAATTACCGCAATTAAACCTTTACAGAGGCTTTTACCTCACTTACAAACTCTTTCGCAGGTTTGAAAGCAGGAATACAATGTGCAGGAATGATAATGCTGGTGTTTTTGGAAATGTTTCTGCCGGTTTTTTCCGCTCTTTCCTTGATGATAAAGCTACCAAAACCCCGGAGGTATACATTCTCTCCTTTAACAAGCGCATTTTTTACTGTGCTCATGAAGGATTCAACAGTTGCTTGTACAGCTACTTTTTCAATGCCGGTTTTGTTGGCAATTTCAGTTACGATTTCAGCTTTAGTCATGATTCTTTACTTTTTTGGTTATAAGGTATTTATAATGTGTTTTCTTTTGATTCAGGCTTGCAAAGATAACTTTTTTCTAATAACCAAAAAATAAATTAATCATTTTTACATCAATCGATTAGATATCTTATTTACTTTGCAGGCTGTTTTTTTGACATCAATCGTGTTTATATGAATTTTTCTGATCGTTTGCTTGTCTGGTACGATGCCAACAAAAGAGCTCTCCCCTGGCGCGATTCGGATAACCCCTATAAAGTATGGATCTCCGAAGTGATCCTGCAGCAAACACGTGTTGAACAGGGAATAGCCTATTACTTCCGTTTTTTGGATGCTTTTCCTGATGTAATCTCTCTGGCCTCAGCATCTGAAGATGAAGTGTTGCGCTTGTGGCAAGGGCTGGGATACTATTCAAGGGCCAGAAACCTGCACCAGACAGCCCGGGAAATTTTAGAAAAACATGGCAAAAACTTTCCTGAAAGCAGTGAAGAATGGATGCGTCTGAAAGGGGTCGGCCCCTATACGGCAGCGGCCGTTACATCCATCGTGTTCAAAGAAGCCATTCCCGCCCTTGACGGTAATGTTTACCGCGTGCTGGCTCGTGCTTTTGCACTTCCATATAATATGGATACATCAAAAGGAAAAAAACAATTTTATCAACTGGCCACCCAGTTGATAGACCCGAAACGGCCTGGCGACTTCAATCAAGCCATGATGGACCTTGGAGCCATGATCTGTAAACCGTCCGGGCCTCTATGCTTAAAATGTCCGTTGAACACCCTCTGTCTGGCAAAACAACAAAATGCCGCTAAGAATTATCCTGTAAGAAACCCCAAAAAGGCTGTTCGCGAAAGGTTTTTCAACTATTTCAAAATCACTACCAAAGACCCTCAGGGCAAAATTTTTCTTTTTATAAAGAAGCGACAGGAAAACGATATCTGGAAAAACATGTATGACTTTCCCCTCCTGGAAACAACCGAAGACACACCACCGGAAACATTGTTCAAACACCCATGGTGGCTTCATCTTTTTCCGGATGAAAAAAGTTTTCTTATGGAAGGACAAGTCAGGCAAAGAGTCCACAAACTGACACATCAGACCATCCATGCCAAACTTTTTCAGATCTTCGTACATCCGGAGAACACTGTCTTGTTAAATAAAATATTTATTGCTGTTGATTTTGACCAGTTTGAACAAATGGCCAAGCCCAGACTGATAGAATTACTGCATTGGGATCGGGGAGAGAAAAGTTAATGGCTGCATTGTTAATAAGATTTTGTGTAATGCAGGCTGTTTTTTTGCTAATTTCGAAACAAACCAAACTCACCAGCAAAAAAAATGGACCATTAAGCTTTTTTTGCATTAAAAAACAAAATTAATATCTACAAATAACATATATTCGCATTGAAAATATAATTATACACCACAAAAAACAAAATTATGGCTGGAGTAAACAAAGTTATTTTACTGGGGAATCTGGGAAAAGACCCGGAGATCAGAACACTGGAAAGCGGCACCAAGCTGGCGCGTTTTCCGCTTGCAACAAATGAGTATTATAAAGGCAAAGACGGGGAGATGGTTGAAAAAACAGAATGGCACAATGTTGTTGTTTGGCATCAGCGTGCAGAGCTGGCAGAAAAATATCTGCAGAAAGGCAGCCAGGTCTATATAGAGGGTCGGCTCCAAACGCGGCAGTGGGATGACAAGGATGGGAACAAGCGCTATACTACAGAAATCATTGGTGATGTGATGAATTTCGTAGGTGGCAGACCGGGAGGAGGCTCTGGGGGCCAGCAGGACCAGAACTCAATGGAACAATCCAAAAATGCAGATTTGCCGCCAGAGGAGGATG
>SKTA01000031.1 GCA_007122745.1 Bacteroidales bacterium | reverse complement strand
TTTCAGAAGGCGGGTCCGCTCTTTCATGATATGATATGGTGCCCAGCTTTTGGGATACACAATGTGGGCATCCTGCATGGCGTCTTCCATGGAGTTACTGACTGCGAAGCTGCCGCCACTTTCACTGGCATATTTTCCGGCCATATCAACGATTTCCGGAATCAGGCCATAGCCCTCCGGATGTGCCAGTGTTACATCCATGCCAAAACGGGTCATCAGGGTGATGATCCCCTGGGGAACTGAAAGCGGCTTACCATAGCTTGGGGAGTACGCCCAGCTCATCACGATTTTCTTTCCGCGCAAAGCATCCAACGAGCCATACTCCTGCTGTAAATGGAGCAAGTCTGCCATCGACTGGGTCGGATGGTCCATGTCGCATTGCAAGTTCACGATACCGGGACGAACAGGCAGAATCCCGGCTTTAAAGCTTTCATCAAGGGAATCAGCCACTTCACGCATATATTTATTACCTTCTCCGAGGTACATGTCATCCCGGATCCCTATGAAATCGGTAAGAAAAGAGATCATCGCCGCTGTTTCACGAACCGTTTCGCCGTGTGATATTTGCGATTTCTCCTCATCCAGATCCTGTACACTCAATCCCAGCAGATTCGCCGCCGAAGCATAGGAAAACCTTGTCCGGGTCGATTTGTCACGAAAGTTTGACACCGCCAAACCGGAGTCAAACACCCTTGTGGAAATGTTCCCTGAACGCATCTCCTTTAAAAGCAATGCAACATCCAGGGTAAGTTCAAGTTCCTTCATGCTTTTTTCCCAGGTAAGCAAAAAGTCTTTGCCGTGCATGCTGTTTGAAAGGGCACTTATTTTTTGTATTTGAGTAATCAAAGATTCGTTCATCTGTGTGGTATTTGGTTGATTTGTTGATTGGACTTTGTTTAGATGACATAGGCCAGGGCGGCATAAAATGCGGAGGCTCTTTCCAGGTGGTCGACGGGCACTTTTTCATTGGGGGCATGGGCCATCACCTCATTGCCCGGACCAAAACCGATAATGGGGATACCATATAAACCGTTGATTGTAACACCGTTAGTAGAAAAAGTCCATTTGTCAACAACAGGATCTTTCCCAAAAAGTTTTTGAAAAGCATCCACACCACTTCTGATCATCACATGATCTTCAGGAATCACCCATGTCGGATAATACTTTTCCATGCCATAGCTAAGTCCGGTGAATGAACGTTCCACATAATGAAGCACTTCAACTTTAGCCTTCATCCCTTTTATCAGTTCATTGATCTCTGCAACGGCTGACTCCTTGGTCTCACCCCAGGTGAGCCTGCGATCCAGGTGGAATCTTGCATAATCGGCAACGGCGCAAAGCGACGGACTTTTGGAAACGATCTCGGAAATAGTCACCGATCCTTTCCCAAGAAAAGGATCATCCTTAAGTCTTTCATTTAGTTTTTCTATTTCGAGTGCCACCTTAGAGGCCATATAGATGGCATTTTTGCCACGTTCGGGTGCCGAGCCGTGGCACGACAATCCGTAAAAATGCACCTGCATCTCCATCCGTCCACGATGTCCGCGATAAATATTTAAGTTTGTCGGTTCTGTTACGACAACCACATCCGGTTTGATCCCCTCCTCTTCCACGAGGTATTTCCAACACAGCCCGTCACAGTCCTCTTCGATCACACTGCCAACGAAATAGATGGTAAGGTCTTTGTCCCAGGCAAGCTCTTTCAGAATTCGGCCGGCCGTCACAAAAGCGGCTGCTCCCCCTTTCTGATCCACGGTACCTCTTCCCAGCACATGGTCGTTCTCGATGGTGCCACACAACGGATCATAATTCCAGTCTTCACGATTGCCCAGATCAACAGTGTCCATATGGGCATCAAAAGCAAGGATACGGCTCCCTGAACCAATCCGGCCAATCACATTGCCAAGCCCATCCATGCGCACTTCGTCAAATCCGGCTTTCTGCATCTGGCGTATCAGCTCCAGCTGCACCTGCTCTTCCTGCAGGCTTAATGATTTGCATCGGATCAACCGGCCAAGGTTCTCTGCAGTGTATTCGCGGTATTGAGCTGCTAATTCTCTTATCTTTTCAAATTCAGTCATAACTCAGATAAATATGTTGGACAAATATTGTATTTCCGGAAAAGAGACCAAAAAGACGAAGTTATGGCGATTGACACCATGTAGCCTTGACCTGATTCATGCTGCGAAGATATATAAAAAGACCGAATGCAGATCTTAGAGTCTGGTCTAAGCTATGACTATGTAGGATTATCAGTGAAACTCCCGCAAGCTCTCATGTATCCCCTTGTGAATCTCATACCAGAATTGCAATCCTGCTTCAAATTTATCTTTTTCAAACGCATGGATCCAGGATTTCAGCTCCTTATCATCAACACCATCCTCCTCCGCTTTCTTCTTCAGAAAATGATACACAAAGTCTACATTTCGTTCTGTTTCCCAAAAAATTGAAGCATTGCGGCTATTGATCCGGGTGGCAGTCGACTGCAATTTTTTTAGAAAATTTTCCTTTTGACCATACAATTTCCCCATTACATAGGGCATAATATCTTCAGCCCAGGCACGGTGGAATCGGCAAAACCCAAGATTATCCATCATCAGCTCTTTGATCATTCGTTCCGCATTCTGTCTGCCCAGTTCGCGAGGTGGGATAAACTCCTTACCATATACCATGTAATATTTCCCCATGATGGCCATTGGCGAAAGCACACCAGGTGTCCAATACTGATTTGGAACCATCCAGCCCTGCCGGGCGAAACCAATATGTACAAAACGGTCCATAACCTCAACCCCCCTTTCTCTTGACAAACGTCGTGCAAACTTTCGGGCACCCAGTGAAAGGTCAATTTTGCCATCAATCTTAACCATTTCATCAAGCAGGGCTGCTCCAATCCTCGCATTATGCATGGAATCTTTTACAACATCAAAGTTTTCCGGAGAGAATTTCGGTTTGTGTTTTACACCTAACTCTTCCGGCTTGATTAAATCATCTGACATACAGTCCATTATCCAGGACAATACACCTCCAACAGATATCGCATCAAAACCATAAGAGTCAGCTCTGCCATTCAACAGTTCAGCGGCACGTTGGTCAAATACGCCGCACAAAGGCCCCATTGTCTGGTAAGGTTCATAGTCTTTCTTAAAATGGTTGTGCATTTTCTTGCAGACAGCCACACAGGGCTCGCCGCAATTCTTTTGTTGTTTGGTTTCGATGGTCTCTTCATTGAATTGTTTGAGATAATGATCCAAAACAAAACGTTTATGCAAATCAAGACGTTCCTCTTTTGTCATATAAAGCGTTCGATAGTTAAACGCTATGATACGTTCATTCATAGTGGCAAAGTTTACCCCAAAAGTTCCACCGGTATTAAATGCCGGATCATACCGATACTTTGTGGTAGCCTCAAGATCTTTAGCAGCCAGTTTTTTTTCATACCTGTCATGAAACCACTGATCTGCCACATTTCGATCACGAAAGTCTTCATCCACCCAGGTGCCTCCGTAAATCACACCAATGATGCCGTGTTGCTGCAAAAGCTTGGTTCCAAATCCTCCGCGACCGGCCCAACAATCAACGGCTGTCAGCTCCCCTTTCCTGACAGGCGCGGAAGCAATGGCTCCATTGTCGGTATAGAGGGCCGCCGATCCTACAGCCAGAACCCGGGGTTCTTTTTCATAGCGGGATGCAAAATGATCGAGGGCATATTGCATCACCCCGTATACACCTCCCCTGCCTGTCTGCCATAAAGTATCAGGATTTACAGGATGCAGCTCCACTTCAACCTCTTCTCCGTGATTTCGGTTCAGGTAAAGGACTGAAGGTTTTTCTGCCTTACCCACGATAGAAAACATGTTAATACCCAGATTATCAAAAACGAGCGCCGCCCCTCCCATTGAAGAAATAAAAAACCCGTGCCAGGAGGGGGAAATACCTGTAAAGATCAACCTGTTTGAACCGGGAAATATTGATCCGGCCAACAAACCGGCACCTACATTTAAACTGTTGTGTTTATAGGAAAGGTGTATACCGAGGTCAACAGGACCAAAAAAATCACCCACAGGGTACCTGTTTATCCTGTAAAACCCATTGGAAGCGTCAATCATTAAAACCCTAAGATCTTCAGTTCTATTTTCTGTCATGGTTTTATACTTTTGAAATGATTATCTCCCGGTAAAAATAATCAAATCAATCGTTGTTCCGATAAGAGATCGTATTTTTCGGGAATTGTTAAAGATGGACATAAATGGCAAGCACCGAGACAGGCATTTACCGGACACCCATTATTAGTTCAACCTATAAACACAGAGAAACTAAAGACCGCGCAGGCTTCCCAAGCCGCCATCCACACCGATCACCTGTCCGGTGATCCAATCCGACTGATCTTCTATCAGGAACTTCACCAATCCGGCAATTTTTTCCGGGTCTCCGATCCCCTTCAGCGGATGTCGTTTTGCTGAAGCTTCTCTTTTTTCAGGCGTGTTGAGCAACGGTTCTGCCAAACCGGTATCGGATAAAGAGGGTGCAATCACATTGACCCTGATCCTTGATTGGGCAAATTCCGCTGCCAAACTTTTAGCAAGACCTTCAACTGCTGATTTTGAAGCTGCTATGGAGGAATGATAAGGCATTCCGACTCCTGAAGCCACCGTACTGAACAGAACGATACTGGATCCTCTTGCCTTTTTAAGCCGGGTTAGTAACTTTTGGATCACCCCAACAGCTCCCAGCACATTTTGTCTGAAATCAGCAAGAAAATCTTCATCGGTCAATCGGGAGAAAGGTCTGAGGTTGATCGAACCCGGGCAGTATACAAGACCGTGAATGACATCCGGCAGCTCTTCGAGTATGTCGGGCGGATCATTGACAACATCCAGCAGGATGATATTCACACCCGTTTCATTTAACTTCTGACTGTTTCGCCTGGTAACGGCTGTTACATGATGCATAGGCGACAAAGCACGGACACTGGCCAGGCCAATTCCGTTGCCTGCCCCGATAATTACTGTATTTTTCATGTGTTTATATTTCCTTAAATGTTTAATAATCTGTGCTTTGTAAGTTTACCCAAGATCAGGAATTGATTTTAGAGGTTAGATGTTAGATGTTTGATGTTTGATGTTTGATGTTTTTCCCCAACCTCTAACCTCCAATCTCTAACCTCCAACTTCCAACTTCCAACCTCGTGTTTGCATAATCATCCTCCTGTGTGTCAAAAATCCTGTTCCCGAATGGTCGGGACTTCCAACATGGGCGTTTCATCTGTTTATTTTTCACACACAGGTCAGTGCCTGTGTTTTACAAATTTAACTCAAGAATTTGCAGCAACATAATAGTATTCTTTATTTGTATGAAACAAGTATTCAAACTTATTTTGGTCAAGCGGCTGAACCCCTTTTAGAAAACCAACCAGCGTATAGATTTTTAAGCCAATTTCATTACAAATAAGTGAATACAAATCTGAAGCAGTCGTTCCGTAGTAATCTCCGGCACCCTGTCCGAACTCAAATAAAATAAGGGGTTTGTCTTTATTTAACGTTTTTTTTGCTCCTTTTAAGACGGCCATTTCGTTCCCCTCAACATCAATTTTGACAAAGTGAATGTTCTCATTCTCTGATAAAATATCATCCAGTTTTTTAACCTCAACCTCTATCTCTTCAATATCAGGATCTGGAATATCATACCGCCTTCTTTTTATCCCACTGTAGGCAGGCGCATTTTTTACAAATTGAAATCTGGTCGTTCCATTTTCATCAGACAGGGCATAGGGATAAACTTTTACCCTATTCTGAAACTTGTTTTTCAAACTTTTATATAAATGAGGTATGGGCTCAAACGCATAATGGCTTCCTTGGGGAGCATATTTAAGCATAAAATCCAAAATTTCCCCTCTATGACAACCAATATCAATGCAATTATGTTTTTTTTGAAGATGTTTCTTTAATATAACCTTTGTAAGTCTGTCGTACTTTAGGTTTTTCGTTACATCCAAATGAAAAAAAATAAAAAATTCTTTTACTAAGTTTTTAAAAGTTCTCATAAAGGCATTGTAAAAGGTACTGGCTTTTAATTCAATACAAATATTATAATTTTTATTTTGAAATGACAGATACTTATTTCGCTACATGCTTAAGTTTGCCGGA
>SKTA01000214.1 GCA_007122745.1 Bacteroidales bacterium | reverse complement strand
CACGCCCTAATGACAGAAAAATTTATTAAGGGTCATTGAAGCAGTATGTCTAAAGCATTCTTGAGTTTCTGAAAAGTAAAAATTTACTTAACTTAATGCCTCCAGGATCAATATATCGCGCAGACGAATATTTACCTGTCCGCAAACGTACGTTTATGTCCCTTTGTGTACAAGTTAATAAAACGGATTTTTAGCAAAAACAAGCTATTCAAAGGGTTATATAATGTGGTATTATTGTTGATCGGTCTATGAAAAAATATCAAACATGAGTTATTTAGACTTTAAACATGTTACCCGTTCTCTTTTTCGGCAAAAATATTATACCCTGATCAACATCCTCGGTTTTGCACTTGGTATATCGGTTTTTCTGCTTATCGTGCTGTTTATTATTGACCAGCGGTCATATGACCGCTGGCATGAGCACAGCGACCATGTATATCGACTGGAGAAAACTGACTGGGCTTTGCTGGGCACGGCATACGGACCTTTTCTGAAGCGCAGTTTCCCGGAGGTGCAAAGCATGACGCGTGTGCTTACGATGCACATCTATCAAACCCTCAGTTACGACGACACTCCTTTTTCAGCCCAGGACATCATATTTGCAGACAGTACAGTGTTCGATATGTTTTCGTATCGCTTCCTGCTGGGAGACCCCAAAACGGCATTAACTGAACCCTCCTCAATTGTGCTTACAGAGAGCCTGGCAAGCAATATCTTTGGTCGCACAGATGTCATGGGTGAGATGCTTCGATACGGCAATGACCAGCATTTGATGGTAACAGGTGTGATTGAAGATGTAACACACTCTCACCTGCGCGTTACAGGAATCATTCCGTTTCACTTGCTAAACAGGTTTTACAGTCATCTCGACTCCGATTTCCTTTACCAATGGGGTTCATGGAATTATGCCACATTTCTTCGTTTAGAGCCGGTAACAAATGTTGGCAGCCTGGAAGAGAAAATAAATGATGCCATCTATGATGAGCTCCAAATGCTTTATGATGCTGAAATAGAACGAGACTTTTTCCTGAGGCCTCTACACGATATCTATTTTTCTGATGACGTAAAACATGCCGGTCCGGCAGAGTCAGGAAACATACAAACAGTTCGACTCTTTCTTGCCATAGCGGTCTTTATTTTGTTGATAGCTGTTGTAAATTATGTCAATCTGGCCACTGCGCGTTCCAGCGTGCGGGCTCGTGAAGTGGGCATCCAAAGGCTACTGGGAGGACAGCGACCTAAATTGGTGCTTAGGTTCCTGATTGAATCATTCGTGATCACTGCACTGGCCGTGTTTTTTGCCCTGCTTATCATGGAAATCGCAATGCCGTGGTACCGCGATTTTACCGGAACTTCAATTACCTTATACAGTCTGAATCCTTGGTTAGCCATTTTTAGTCTGCTGGGAGGAATTGTTTTTGTCGGGATGATTTCGGGCATTTATCCGGCACTTTATTTAACTTCTGTTGCTCCAATAGCCATTTTCAGAGGGAACCAAAGCGGAGGGAAAAAGGGTGCAATTTTCAGAAAAATACTGATCATTTTTCAATTTGCCATATCCCTGGTACTGATCACGGCAACGGTGGTCATCAACCAGCAACTTTCCTACATGAGAAACAAGGACCTTGGTTTGGAACTGGAAAACAGATACCTGATTCGTTTGGAAGCCAACACCCATCAGCGCTGGGACGCTTTCCAAACCGCCCTCAGGGAGCACCCGGAAATTCTCGGCATCGGTCGTTCATCACAGGTTCCGGGCTACATTACTTGGCAAGAGTCTTCGACAGGTAATAGCCAGGAGAGTAAACAGCATACCACCATGCAGGTCAACGCCGAATATCTTTCCATGATGGGCATAGAGACAGTTGCCGGACGTTTGTTTTCACGTGATTATCCTTCAGAACACCGTCACGCTGTCATCCTTAATGAACAAGCTGTGCGTTATTTCGAATACGAGGGCAGTTATGAAGAGATTATCGGGCAAAACTTTAAAACCGGTGCTGTGGAACATGACCTAAGGATCATTGGCATTGTAAAAGATTTCCATTACAACAGCCTGCATAACCCCATAGCACCCCTTGTAATTCTCTGGGATGACGAGGGATCATACAACGTTACGTTACACATTGACCCATCAAGCTACCGGGAGGCAGTGACACACATGGAGGAGGTCTGGATGGAGTTTGCGCCAGCAATACCGTTCATGATTGAGCCACTGGGAGGACTTTTTATGGAATTCTACCAAAAAGACAGGCTTTTGCAACAGATATTCGTTGTATTTTCCTTTTTTGCCATTTTGATCGCTTGCCTCGGTTTGCTTGGTCTGGCATCCTTCATGGCAGAACAGCGGCAAAAGGAGATGGCCATACGCAAGGTGGTCGGAGCGGGATTGTTTCAGCTGGCCGGCCTGGTGCTGAGCAGTTTTCTCAGGCTCCTGGTTATTGCATTTGTGCTGTCAACTCCCATTTCCTTTTTGTTACTGAACCGCTGGCTTGAAACATTTCCTTACCAAACCTCTGTTGGTGTGCTTCCGTATGTCATCGCAGCATCCGCAAGCCTGGTAATAACCTGTTTCACCGTTGCATACCACGCCATAAAGGCAGCCTCCGTTGCACCGGGAATTGTTCTAAAGTCGGAATAAGCGCTTGTTAGTATTTTAATCACCGTCAACAAAAAAATGACGCAATATATTTTTAACATAATTCTTTACCATGAAAAACAAGATGAGTACATTGTTAATTGCTTCAGTGATCGCAGCTCAAGCCTTTGCAGCAACACCGGAGATCTGGATGGAGCAGCGTGAAAGCATGCCTGATTACGATCTGCACGGAAAAAAGATCCTGATGGTCGTAGGTTATGATTACGACCATCACGAAGTGTTTGACATCAGGGAAACATGGGAGTCGTGGGGTGCCACCGTTCACGTGGCAGCTGCCGAAGCCCATACCAAAGGACACACAATCGCCTTCAACGGGCATTGGTTTGATTCGGAGATCAACTCCGTGGTCGAAACCGATGTACTCCTGCAAGATGCTTCGATGAACGATTATGACGCACTGTATTTTCCCGGGGGCAAAGGCCCTGAACACCTTGTAAATGATCTCCCCGGGGAGCTATACCGGCTTATTGATGAAGCGCTTGCCAAACAAGTTACCATTGGTGCAATCTGCGGCGGACCGTTTGCTTTGACCACTCACAACTATTTTAAAGGGGTAAAGATGACCGTAAGCCCTTCAAAAAAAGAAGAAATGATCGCTTATGGGATTAAGTATGTGAATGAGCCGGTGGTACTGACCAGCAGACTGATAACAGGCAACTGGCCATTCTTCGAAACTTTTGCAATTGCCGTGGCACATAACATCCTGCATCCCAATGATCAGCTGGCAGACATATTTCCTGAGTCAGACTGCTACCTTTGTGAATACGTTAAGTCGCAGCGTCAGCCCCTGGGTTTTACCAGCGAGCCGGTGAGCGAAGAAACCATCAGACAAATTGTTGGCAGCGGGCTTGCCGTGCCGTGGGTACGCTTCATGCACCAAAACTGGCATTTCGTTGCAATGAGTTGCCCGGATAAACGAGCCGAACTCAAGCAAGCGGTGTTCAACCACATTGAAAAAAACAGCCTCCATCCGAATGCTTCTCCGGAACAGATAAGAGGCTATTGGAATAACACGCTTGACAATCCCATACTATTGCTGGGTTTCTATCGGGCATCACCTGGAGAAGTGAGCCCCTCAGTTACACACTTCCTGGAGACAAACCTTATTGCGGCCGGCACACAAATCAACCTTGTTGCCAGCTATAAAGGGCTCGGAGCGCAATGGATCACGGCGCTACCCGCACTCACAGAGCCGGTTACCGGGATGCTCGGAACCGGTGACGATATGCACCTGGTATTTGCCATGGCAATAGGCCATCCACAAGCCCATGCGCTGCCACATGTTAGAAAACGCCTTGACCAGATACTGGACGTGTTTTAGTAAGGAGGTACTGTTTGTTACGTGCAAAGCACAAAACAGGAAACACATGCGTGCGGAAGTCAAGAAAAATGTATTGTATTTGCAAAAGACGGATGATTATTTGAAAAAGGGAGAAGGTGTCGATCAGAAGATCTGCAACAAGAATTCGTGTATGGCCGTGGCTGCTTCAACCACCTTGCGGTGATCAATGATACTGAAATTGTCCCTTTCGGTATGGGTAATGTTTTGGGTTTCCATGTTTTGAAGGATCCATTCGGATGTAACAGCAATTGCCGGTCGACCGTGCTGCAGAAAAATGCTGTGATCGCCCTGGTACCAAGGTGGGCCTTCAATACTATTTGTATTTTTTTTAATGATGGTTTGAAAAGCATTCTGGATGGTTTCCGGCAAATCGAAAGCTGAAAAAGATGAAGCCCCTTCCTTGTAGCCCACCCCGTCAATGTTGATGTTCAGCAGGATGTCGTCAAAGTGGTTTGCTTGCTGTTCAATGTATTTCATTTGTCCGGATGCTGCGTAGTAATCTTCGCCGTTGAAAGCGACTAGCTCCACGGGATGTTTCAAATCGCTGTCTTTTAGCATTTCCGACAACAGCAGCAGTACCGTTACACCTGTGGCATTATCAAGGGCGCCGGGTGTGCCCTGTTTGGCATCGATGTGTGCAGTAACCACAATGCGCTGCTTTCCATGCCCCGGTTTTCGTCCGATTATGTTTGAAGCAGTTTCAGGGATTCGAATTGCCCTGGATTCCAGCTTTAGCCGTTGTCCAACGCAAGTTAAGAGCTTTTCTCCTTCGGTGTCTTCCATGAATACGCTCGGGATGTCGAAGTCGCCGTCTTCAAACATGGGGAAGGGATACACGCCGCCGGCCAGCGAAGGGTTTTTGCCGGTAGCACTGATGATGGCTTTAACACCACTTTGCTCAAGAAGCTGTAACAACTTTTGGTGGTGTTCCGGATTGTAAAACACGAAATTTTTCGGCATGATCTGTTCTGCCGCTATCTCACCGTGCAGCAAAACGATTTTATTCTTCAAGCCAGCATCATGAAGCTTGCTGATGTTGTCGACGGCAATCAATTTGCCCTCTATATTGCATCCCAACGAATAAGGACTGGAAAAAACCTCAAAAAACTGCTTACCGCATTGCAGAATAGCGCCTTCGGTTTTCCAGTCCATCACCTTCAACAAACTTTCTTCGGTTTCCCATCCGTATTGTTGCAGTACTTTTTTGAAATAGTTAGTGGCTTGTTTGTTTCCCTGGCTTCCAAGGTGGCGCTCAGAAATGGTTTCACAAAAGTATTTTAAGTGCTTTTTTGCAGAAGCTGAAAATGAGTGCATAAAAAAATTAAGTTATGTGATATATAGCTATGTATAGATAGAAACATTATACTCTTTTGTTCGATTCAACATGCACATTTTATTGTTTAATGACCTTCTTTGATACTTTATTTTGCACTTAAATTTGACTCCCAAAAATCGTCCAGTGGTTTGTAATACAAACCCTGTTGTGTGCCAACAAATACATATTCTTCTCCCATGACCAGTCGGTGGATGTATTTCCCAGGACCTGGGTCAAGGCCTTCGGTACAGAAAGAAACAAAATCAAGTCCTTCGTCGGTAAATTTGATCTGTGTAATATTGTAGGTATCCCATATAAGTAACCGGTCTTTCAGGCTAAATCCTTTCTGATGCCAGGGTATTAATCCAAGAGGAAAACCGGGTGTCAATATTTCCCAGCTACTGCCTTCATCATAAGACACGGTCAGATCATTATCGCGGAAGCCTATCAGTTTGTCACCGTGTGCGATAAATTCAAAAATCCGGTTTTCAAGAACAAGTTCCCAGTCTCCATTGGGTGTTACCTTGTAAGTGAAAGGGTCGAGTGAGATAAGAAAATTCTCTCCACACGAGTAAATCCCTGTCAGATTGCCAAATACATAGTCGGTGTAAATTGCTGACTCAATGAAATCATAGACAGATACTTCACCTGAAGCATCTTTTTCAGCCCTGAACAAAAGCAAACGTGGTTCTGCTATTACAATTCCATCAACTCTTGGGCGATAAACTGTTAAAAAGACATTTTGATTGTTTGAAACAATGACATCTCCCAGCCAGGCAGGCGGAAAGAAAAATTTCCCAAAATCGGGGAAATGGTCCTTGATGTCAAAACTGGCATACTGAT
>SKTA01000108.1 GCA_007122745.1 Bacteroidales bacterium | reverse complement strand
GCCAGGCAGGTTTTGACCTGAACTCATAATCTTTCGGTGGTTGCTTCATCTGCTCTTTATCCATCGATTCATCAATCATTCCGGATATTTTTACATACCCGCCAAGGGGAACCCAGCCCATGCCGTAAACGGTATCACCTCTTTTGATCTTGAACAGTGAAAACCAGGGATTGAAAAAGAGGTAAAACTTTTCAACCCTGATTTTAAACAGGCGGGCAAACACAAAGTGACCGTATTCGTGAATGATAATGAGAATTGCCAGACTTAGAAATAACTGAAGGGTTTTGATCAGGATCTCCATGTTGAAATTAATGATATTATGACATTTAACGATTTCCGGGAGTTCTGACTTATAGTCTTATCTCCGGTGATATATTTAAAAGGAACGCAAAGGTATACAATATTACCTTAAGAATGCATTGCCGGTTACATTCTTAACGGTTTAAGGTCTGAATTGTTTTGATGTGAGCATCAGCAATCTTTCGGGAGTTTGCATCTGTCGCGAGGATTTCGTCGAGGTTGGGGTTGGGGATCATCGAAACCCGGGTTAACACATTTTCGCTTATTTCTGCAATCTGGGTGAATGAGATTTGTTTGTTAAGAAATGCATGCACGGCAGCCTCATTTGCAGCGCTGAATGCTGCAGGATGGTTGCCGCCATTTTTCATGGCTTTCAGTGCAAGCCTCAGGTCGGGAAAATTGTTGATGTCGACCTCTTCAAAGTTCAGGCTGACACCTGTTGAAAAGTCAGGAACAGGTGTTTCTGCAGGTTGCCTTTCAGGGTAATGCATTGCATAATGAATGGGAATGCGCATGTCTGGAACTCCCATCTGTGCTTTCAGGCTACCATCGCTAAATTGTACCAGTGCATGTACGATTGATTGTGGATGCTGGATAATGCTGATCTGGTCCGGGGTCAAGTCAAAAAACCATTGCGCCGCAATTGCTTCCAGCCCTTTGTTGGCAAGTGTGGCTGAGTCAATGCTGATTTTTTCACCCATTTCCCAGTTAGGATGCCTTAAGGCTTGCTCAACATTCACATGGTCTAGCTCCTCCCGGTTCATCCCCCTGAATGGACCGCCGCTTGCTGTCAGGAAGATTCTTTTAATCGTTTTGAGTGATTCCCCCTGCAGGCATTGAAAGACCGCAGAATGTTCGGAGTCAACAGGAATAACAGAAGTTTTGCAATCACGAGCGGCATCCATGATCAGTGAACCTCCGGCAACCATGGATTCCTTATTTGCCATTGCGATGTTCTTTTTGTGTGTGATCGCATGGAGGCTTGGCCGTAACCCGCTAATGCCGCTTAAGGCATTAACCAAAAGATCAAAATCGGCAATGGAGGTAAGATTATTCAGAAACCCAGCCCCGCCAAACACCACAACAGTAGTATTCGCAAGTTTTTTTTCTAAATAGTTGACCTTTTGTTCGTTTCCGATGATAATGGCCCGGGGTTTAAACTCCATCGCCTGCTGCAAGAGCAGTTCTGCATTGTTGTTGGCAGAAAGCAGACTCACCCGGAATCTTTTGCGGCAGGCTCGCACCACGTCCAAAGCTTGTTTGCCAACAGATCCTGTTGACCCGAGGATGGCTATCTGTTTATTGGTAGACATATTACTGAAACGAGATATAATCGGCGGGGTTCACTGGGATGCCATTGAACCATAACTCGAAATGTAAATGTGTTCCCGTGGAAAATAACCCTGTGTCGCCTATTATGGCGATGGGCTCACCGGCTTCCACAAAGTTTCCTTGTTCCTTCAGCAGCTGGCTGTTATGTTTATAAATCGAAATGATATTATGAGCGTGTTGAATGCCAATGGTATACCCTGTCTCTGCTGTCCATGAGGAAAAAATGACCATCCCGTCCAGTGTTGCTTTGATGATCTCATCGTGGTCGGCAACTACATCAACGCCAAAGTGGCTTTTTAACGCGTTAAAGTGGCTCGTGATCATTCCTGTAATGGGAGGGTAAAAGGAAAAATGATCAGGGGTTCGCAATAATGCTTGTTCGTTGCTTGTCCAGTAAGCGTTTTCAATTTCTGCGGCCATCTCCATTTCTGCGCGCAGCAGTGAATCTTCTCTTGACCGGGGGAGCTCCCCGATCAGGAAGGCATCCGGATCGCTGACCGTATCAGGTATCTCCTCGATGAGGTCTCGTCCTTCAACAATGTTTCGGATGTTCATAATGAACAGATCTTTCTGACGAAGGTCTTTTTCCAACGAATCTGCTCTCATTGTTAACTCCCGGAGCACCTGGCGGGTGTTGAAATCGGCATAGCCGGGTATGTACTCCCTGAGTGGCGTGAAAGCAATGAAATATATTGTGCCGACAATGAGTAGAAAAAATACAGTTCCAATGGCCAGAAAAACATTGAAGCGGGTCAGGCGAATACTTAACTTCTCCTCCAGGGTCTCATTGTTCATGATCACCAGACGATACTTATGATGGAGCTTCTTGAAAAAACCGGTCTCTTTTCGTTCTTTATCCATACCAACGCTTTTTGGTATTCTGGGGTAAAAGTACATATTTTAAGGCTGTCCGCATTCCAAATTTATAATTTTTGTAAACATGCCCTGCTTCCTATAATAATATTAAAAAATGGGAGTTATATTTGTGGGTCCGAAAGACGCATTTTATGAGGAATAAATATAAGATCAGCAGTTTGCTGATCATTCTGTTCACTGTCTTCCTTCATTTTGGGTGCTCCACCCAGAAGAATTCCTTTGTTAACCGCACCTGGCACAATATCAATGCCAAATACAATGGATTCTGGAATGCCCGTGAAAGCTTCAATGAAGGGGTAAAACGCCTGGGAGAGCTTCATAGCGACAATTATGAGGAGACCCTCTCCATCTTTCGTTATGGCAACGAGCAGGATGCAGCTTCAGTACGTTCGAACATGGAGGTTACCTACGAAAAGGCCAGCCTTGTCATTCGGCGTCACTCAATGGATATACGCGGTGTTGAGTACAACAAATGGATTGATGAGTCCTATTTTCTGATCGCCCGATCCCACTTCTTTAAAAGAGATTACACCCTGGCAATCCTTACTTTTGAATACATTATAAGGCGTTACGATACACAACGCAGATATGATTCCAAGGTTTGGGTCGCCAAATCGTATCATCAGCAAGAGCGATATGAACAGGCGCTTAGAATCCTTGAAGATGTTGAGAGCGACTACAATGAAGGCTTGCTGTCGCGTGAGACCACGGCATTGTTCCGATTGGCTTATGCGGATCATTTTGTCGGGCAGGAAAAATATGCTTTGGCTGCTGCACAGCTTGAAAAGGGAATTCACTACATGGAGCACCGGCAAGACAGGGTTCGTTATACGTTTATTCAGGCACAATTGTATCATCATTCTGAAGATTATGCGCTTGCACAACAAGCATATGCCAGGGTGCTGAACATGAGGCCCGATTACCAGATGGCCTTTCAGGCAAGAATTGGTATGGCCATGGCTTATGACCCCACTGTTGGTGGTGGTGCCGGAATCAGGAATGAGCTGATGAACATGCTTTCAGACGATAGGAACAGGGTATTCAGGGATCAGATCTATTATGCACTGGCACAGCTTGCCGTGCGTCAGGGCGACAAACAGGAGGCAATCCGTCTGTTTACAAGTTCCTACGAGTCAAGTGAAGAAAATGACCTCCAAAAGGCATTGGCATTCCTTCGTCTTGGCGAAATCTACTTTGACGAGCCTGATTATGTTAAGGCAGGGAACTATTACGACAGTACCATCACCTATATATCATCCGGATACGAGCATTTTGAAAATATCCGCCGAAGACAAATGGTTTTATCCAGACTTACACAGCAGATCCGCATCATTGAGCATGAAGATTCTTTGCAGCGTCTTGCCGGGTTGTCGGAGGCTGAACAGCGAGCTGTTGCAGATAAGATCATACAGGAATTGCGTGAAGAGGAACGGCGACAACAGGAAGAAGAAAGGGAACGTCAGGCAGCTATGCGTGATGCAGCAAGGATGGCCCGCGATACACGCAGGATGGGTGATCAGGAAAGAGGCTGGTACTTCTATAATTCCACAGCGATGGCTAATGGGGAATTGGAATTTTTTAGCAAGTTTGGTGACCGGCCTCTCGAAGACATGTGGCGCATCAGCAACAGACAAATGATGGCTGATGGCTTCGGAATGGACTTTTTTGATGACATGGAGGAGGAGGAACCAGAAGAGGAATTGGATCAGTTTGATGTCGAAACCTATCTGAGAAATATTCCAAATACGGAAGAACAGATGGAAGCCTCGAACAATCGCAAATCGCAGGCTTATTTTACGAAAGCCATGCTTTTTAAAGACCAGCTCAGGGATATGGAAAATGCCATTTCCAGCTTCAATGGCCTGGTTGATAACTTCCCCAACTCCCCACTAACACTGAATGGTTATTATTACCTATACTATATGTATCGCGAAAGAGGCGATCATTCAATAGCAGAAACCATTAAGAACAGATTGCTCAGCGAACATCCTGACAGTGAGTATGCAAAGATCATTGGAGACCCGAACTATGTCAATAGGGTACGCGATAGGCAAAACCGGGTTGCACGGTTGTACAAAGAGAGCTATCACGCCTTCTTTGCTGGCCGTTATGATGTAATTAGCAGAAACATCAGGGCTTTGGATACACTGGAGGCATCACGCCAGGAAAGAGCACAGTTTGCTTATCTGCATGCACTTGCAATAGGTAAAACCGATGACCAGTGGCTGTTCAGAAATGAGTTGCAACAGGTTGTGGACCAATTTGATGACACAAAGGTCTATGAACCTGCATCGATACTACTCGCATCACTGGATCTGCCACCAGATTATGGCGAACCAGAGGAACCAACAAGAAGAATTGTTCGGGAGGATATCGAATCGCCGTTTTCTTATGGCCCCGATGATGTCCATTTTTTTATTATAGTTTTGGAAACCAGACGCATAAATCCAAATGAGATTGGCAACAAACTGTCCGCTTTCCATGATGAGAACTTCTCTGATAAAGAGTTATCGGTGAGTAATATCCACTTTGAGGAGGGGAAACAAATCATTACCATTACCAATTTCGCAAACAAAGAGTTGGGAATGAGTTACTTTCAATCACTGATGGAGTCTGATACTCTAACCGGAGAAGAACTCAGCCGGATGGAAGCATTTGTGATCTCAGTTGAGAATTATCCGCTCTTTTACCAGGATAAAAAACTGGATGAGTACCGCAGGTTCTTTGATCATTATTACCTGGATATGTAATTGCATTTGTTGCAAGCGTTTTTTTCTTACTTTTGTTATCTCTTCTTTAACAAATAAGATTGTCGATGTTTAACCGAAATAAATCATCAAAGATGACGAAACATAAAGAACCAGATCACACAGCAATTAATCTAGTAGGAACCGGAACAGTAATAAAAGGTGAGATCAACTCAAAAGGGGATATCCGCATTGATGGCAAGGTGATCGGCCAAATGCGATCAGAAGGGAAAATCGTTATTGGAAACAGTGGTTCCGTTGAAGGTGACATTTTTTGTGTCAATGCAGATTTTTCCGGTAAAGTTAACGGCAAAGCCGATGTTAAGGAACTCTTGACTTTAAAGGCTTCTTCTGTTTTTCTTGGCGACATTATCACAAACAAACTGGCCATTGAGCCGGGGGCAAATTTTTCCGGAACTTGTTCTATGGATAAAGAGCAGGCAAGCCAAAACCCTGCAACCGGAGAAAAAAAGAAATAAATAAATCAATTATAAATGCGAACAAACATGAGACGCGAACTGGCCTCGTTTGTAAAGCATTTGTCCGTTTTCTCCGGAATACTGTTTCTGGTTTACGGCGCTTTGGCCCTGCTACTTCCTGAAAATTATGTTTCCAAGGCATTCTGGGGCTTTATCCCTTTTTTTTTCTTTGTAATCCTTCTTTCCAAGTTGCTGGTTTTGTCATTATCCGGGGAAAGTGCCAAAAAGTTCAGCTTGGCATACGTTCAGACCACAGTCATGCGTTTCCTTTTGTACCTGGTTGTTTTGATATTGTATGCATTTAATTTTCCGGAAGATGCAAAGGCATTTATTATAACGTTTTTCCTGTTTTATTTTGCATATACAATATTTGAAGTGACGAATCTGTACAAGAAAGGTGGTTGATTTATTGTTTATTGTTTATTGTTTATTGTTTATTGTTTATTGTTTATTGTTT
>SKTA01000131.1 GCA_007122745.1 Bacteroidales bacterium | reverse complement strand
GGTCTCGGTTGCCGCATATATTGCCAAAGGTGGTTATCAGGCTTTTGTGGATACTATTTCCCGTCCTACACCGGAACAGGTTTGTAACCTGGTTGAACAGAGTCTGCTTGCCGGCCGGGGTGGAGGTGGCTATTCCGCAGGAAAGAAATGGACCACCGCGCTGCAATATGGCGGCGAACAGAAATATCTGGTTTGCAACGCCGTAGAGAGCGATCCGGGCAGTTACATGAACCGAGCCATCATCGAAAGCAACCCCCACCGTTTGATTGAGGCAGCCCTTATCGCATCATATGCAATTGGCGCCGGTAAGGCATTCATATTCATCAGAAAAGAGTTTAAACTTGCCATCAAAAGACTCAACCAGGCCATCGAAGAAGCACGTGAATACGGCATCATCGGACATCACATCTTTGACTCCGGTGTAAATATTGATGTCGTTGTGAAAGAGGGAGCCAGGGCTTTTGTTTGTGGTGAGGAAACCGCCCTAAACAACAGCATTGAAGGGAAAAGGGCCATGCCAGCCTCCAAGCCGCCTTATCCGGCCGAAAAGGGACTTTGGGATAAGCCTACAATCGTTAATAATGTGGAAACCCTATTCAATGTGCCCCTTATCATTAAAAAAGGACCTGAATGGTTTCTGAACCTGGGAACCGAGAAAAGCAAAGGAACCAAGCTGTTTACCCTCTCCGGGAACATAAAGTATCATGGAACCGTAGAGGTACCCATGGGAATCAGCTTCAGAGATGTGATTACCCGGGTGGGTGGCGGACTGAAAAATGATAAGGCCTTTAAAGCTATTGTGCTTGGCATCAACAGTGGCAGCTACATCGTGGAAGAGACACTCGACACACAGATCGATTTTGAAGCATTGAAACATATCGGTGCGGCACTCGGAAGCGGGGCATTTGTGGTATTGGATGAAGAGGTGTGCATGGTGGACATGGCCAAGTTCTTTACGGCATTTTTTAAAAAAGAAAGTTGCGGGAAATGCATTCCTTGCAGGGAAGGGACCGCCCGCATGCTTGAAATAATGGATCAGGCAACAAGACGGCCTTCTGAAGACCAGTCCTTTCAAACACTTGAGCGGTTTAAAGGGGTAATGCAGCTGAGAAGCCTTGCGGGTGTGATCAGGGATACATCCTTGTGTGCCCTGGGAAAGTCATCCCCAATGGCAATCATCAATACACTCAAATTTTTTAAAAATGAGTTTGATGCTCATATTTTCGAGAGAAAATGTCCGGCAAACCATTGCACAGACCTTAGGATTTACGTAATTGACGTAGATGCCTGTACCGGATGTACTGCCTGCCTGAAAAAATGCCCGGTAGATGCCATCATCGGATCGCCGCGGTATCCCCACTTCATTGTCAGGGAAAAATGTATCGCATGTGGTTCATGTTATGATGTGTGTAAATTTAATGCCGTACTGATTAAATAGCATCACTAATATTTTGATATGGATTTTCAGATCGAAGTAAATAATAAGCACATTACGGTAAAGGAGGGTGAAACGCTGCTTGCTGCCTTGCGTGGTCATGGAATCCGGATTCCTACCCTTTGTCATATGAACCGTTTTTCCCCTACCGGGGCATGCCGGTTATGTGTTGTTGAAGTGGAAGGGAAGCGCGACCTGATTACTTCATGCTCCTATCCGGTAGAGGTGGGGATGAAAGTGAAAACCAACTCCCGGCGCGTGATACAGGCCCGTAAGGCTTTGGTGGAATTGTTGCTGTCAAATCATCCCGACGACTGCCTTTACTGTGTGCGCAACGGCTACTGCGAATTGCAATGGCTTGCCGAAGTGATGAACGTAAAAGAACGGAAGTACTTCGGAAATAAAAACAGCCACTATCCTGATTATTCCAGTACAAGTGTAGCCCGGGATCCCGCAAAGTGCGTATTGTGCAGTCGCTGTGTGCGCATTTGTGAAGAGGTACAATTGGTTACTGCCATCGACTTCATTTCCAGGGGCAATCAGACAATGGTTAACAGTGCCTTTAACAAAGGTTTGAACGTTTCCAGCTGCATCCATTGCGGACAGTGTATTCAGGTTTGTCCAACGGCAGCACTTACCGACATTTCCCATCAGGAAAAAGTACTTGCAGCACTCGATAAGAACGATGTCAGGGTGATGTTTATGATCAGCCCTTCTGTGGCTGCTTCCATAGCCGATGTGATGGGTCTTAAAATTAAAGATAACCCACTTGAAATGATCGCCGGTGCCCTGAGACGATGTGGTGCTGACAAGGTGTTTCACCTGGGTGCTGCCTCAGATATCAACATCCGGGAGGAAGCCGGAAACCTTGTCAGAAAAATACAAGCTGCCGGAAACGGCATGCCATTGTTCTCCTCCTGCTGCCCGGCCTGGGTTCGCTACGTGGAAGAGCTTCGACCCGAATGGATCACATCGCTGTCGAAAACAAAATCACCACAACAAATAATGGGGGCTTTGATCAAGACAAACTATGCCAATAACAATGATATCCCGGTGGAGCAGGTGTTCAATGTGGCAGTGATGCCCTGTGTCGGTAAAAAGTATGAAGCTTCAAGGGAAGAGAATACCCACAAAGGGATATCTGAAGCGGATGCTGTGCTTACAGTGCGCGAGCTGCATCAGCTTTTACGCAGCTGTGGACTCGATATCATTAATATGGAGGGTGAAGCCCTGGATGAGCCGTTTGATCAATCCTCAGGGGCCGCCTGGAAGATGGGTTATTCGGGAGGAAAGGCAGAAGCGGTGGCACGCGAGGCATTTCTGATGATGGGTGGCGAACCGGATGCATTTAAATTCAATGCACCGAAAAACATTTCGGGAAGAAAAGAGACAAAAATTCAAATTGGCGGAAAGCAGGTTGGCTTTGCATGGGTAAGTTCCATCAGGGATGCGGAGGTTTACATGCAACAGCTTATTCACGATGGCCGCGACGATATCCACTATGTGGAGGTAATGGCGTGCCTGAATGGTTGTGTTGGAGGTGGCGGACAGCCGGTAAGCCGCGGCTTTGAACAGGTCATTGCGCGAAAAAAACTGTGCATGGAGATGGAAAAAACATGCGATGTAAGTGATCCAAGGGATAATCCTGCACTCAAGGCGTTTTTCGGGGATGATCGCTTTGTTTCGGGACATGGCGAGGCAAATAATTGGCTGCAAACCAATTTTAAGGAGCGCCGGGTGGTCAAGTAATATTTTAAAGATTATGGCTGAAAAGCATAAAAACGCTGAAATCATATATACGGTCAAGGACCGCTGCAAGGTTTGTTATACCTGCGTGCGCGAATGTCCGGCCAAGGCAATTAAAATTGCCAACGGACAGGCAGAGATCATCCCTTCGCGCTGCATTGCATGCGGCAACTGCATCCGCGTGTGCAGCCGCGATGCCAAGATGTTCGCTTTCTCCATCGATAAGGTGAAAAACCTTTTTCATGAGCATGCGCCGGTTGCAGCTATCGTTGCACCCAGTATCGCCGGTGAATTTACCGATATCTATGATTACAGACACTTCGTCGGCATGATACGTGCACTGGGCTTCGACTATGTTACGGAGGTTGCCTTTGGTGCCGAACTTATTGCGAACAGGTACAAAGAGCTGCTTGAGTCGAAGCCAGGCCGTCCGCTGATCTCCACAAGCTGCCCGGCCATCGTTAGCTACGTGGAAAAGCATCACCCGCAGATCATCGACTCCCTCGTGCCGGTGGTGTCACCAATGATCGCAACGGCGAAAGTGGTAAAAGAGAAATATGGCCAAAACACCCGCATTGTATTTATCGGCCCCTGTATTGCCAAGAAGGTTGAAGCCGCTGAAGAGCAGTTTGAAGGCCTGATTGATGAGGTGATCTCCTTTGTGGAGCTAAGGCGCATGTTTTCTGAGAAAAAGCTTACAGAACATAATGTGGAGCCTTCTGAATTTGACCCGCCGATTGCAGGGAAAGGCGCAATTTTTCCAATTAGTGGCGGGATGTTACAGACTGTAGACCTTGAAGAGGATTTCGTGAAAGGCGATATCATCGTGGCAGAAGGAAGACGTGACATCATTGAGGTGCTGCGTGAGTTTGAAGAGGGTTACCTGGAAGCGAAAATGTTTGACCTGTTGTGCTGCAACGGATGTATCAATGGTCCGGGAATGAGCCACAGCCGTCAGTTTTTCTACAAACGAAAGAATATCTCCAACTTTGCACAACGCAAGTATGACCGGATCGACCTGAAACAATGGCAAAAGGATTTGTCCACTTACCTGGAACTTGAACTGGGCCGCGAATTTAAGGGAAATGACCAGCGTTTCCCGAGCCCGCCACGGGATGAGGATATCAAGGAGGTGCTGGCCAAGCTCGGAAAGAAAGAAACTGAGGATGAGCTTAACTGCGGTGCCTGTGGCTACGATACCTGCTATGAACACGCCGTAGCCATACTTCAGGGGTTGGCTGAATCGGAAATGTGCCTTCCTTACACCATCGATCAGTTGCACGAATACATTCAAGAGCTGGATGTATCAAACAAGAAACTGGCCTCCACGCAGGCAGCCCTTAAACAAAGTGAAAAACTGGCGTCGATGGGTCAACTGGCTGCAGGAATTGCGCATGAGGTCAATAACCCACTTGGTGTTGTGATCATGTACAGCCACATACTGCTTGATGAGATAGACCCCGCCTCACCTCTCTATCGCGACTTGAAGATGATCGTTGAGCAAGCCGACAGGTGTAAGAAAATTGTCGGCGGTTTGCTGAATTTTGCCAAAAAAAGCAAGGTAACCATTGATGAGGTTAACATCAAAAAACTTATCAATAATGGGTTGAAAACCTTTGTAATACCTGAAAACGTGGAGCTTAAAGTGGAAATCAATAGCCAGGAACCGGTGCTTGAATGTGACCACGATCAAATGGTACAGGTTTTTTCCAATCTTTTAAAAAATGCTGTGGATGCGATGCCCAATGGGGGTAGGCTCACCATCACCGTTGGTGATATTTTTGCTGAAGATGCCATGGAAATTCGTATTTCAGATACCGGAGTGGGCATTCCCAAAAAGAATCTTGAAAGGATGTTTGAACCCTTCTTCACCACTAAGGAAAACGGAAAAGGCACCGGACTCGGACTTCCCATCATATATGGCATCATCAAGATGCATAGCGGAAGCATCAAGGTGGAGTCGAATGCAGACCCGAAGGATGGGGAAACCGGAACTACCTTCATCCTGAAACTGCCACGGAAATCAAAAGAAAAAAACAAAATTAAAAGCCAATAGTATGTTGAAAAAAGAGAAAAAAAAGATCCTTATTGTTGATGATGATACCGATTATCTGTTTCAGCTTCGAATTGCTGTGGAAGACATGGGTTTTGATGTTATAACCGCTGATACCATGAAAGAGACCGAAAACATCATTGAAAAGACCAAACCGGACCTTGCCATACTGGACTTAATGATGGAACAGCAGGATACCGGATTTATCCTTTGTCATAAAATAAAGAATAAATATCCCGATGTCCCGGTGATCATAGCCTCTGCCGTAACCGCCGAAACAGGGATGCTGTTCGATGTTACCACCGAAGAGGAACGTGACTGGATCAAGGCAGAATTGTTTCTTGACAAAGGAATACGGCATGACCAATTGCAAAAAGAGATCCACAAATTACTAAAGATCTGATCCATGGAAATACTTAAACTCCTTGTGGTGGATGATGAACCCGGCATCCGTATGGGGGTTTGCAGAATTCTTGACAATTATTCTGTAAGTTATCCTTTTATGGATGAAGATTTTGAGTTTGAAGTTCAGGCTGTGGAAACAGGTGAAGAAGCCCTTGAGATACTTCAGAATAACGATCTTGACATCGTGCTGCTTGACAACAAACTTCCGGGAATACAGGGAATTGATGTGCTGGAATTCATCAACAAAAACAACATCGATGTGGTGGTGGTGATGATCACCTCTTACGCCTCACTGGAACTGGCCGTTAAGGCAACCAAGCAGGGAGCCTACGACTTTGTGCCAAAGCCTTTCACACCCAAGGAGCTACGGGCATCCATCGAAACCATTACCAAACAGCTATTCCTGCGCCGGATGACACAAAAACTGAATGTGGAAGGGCGTCAGGTCCGTTTTCAATTCCTTTCTGTTCTGTCGCACGAGCTAAAAGCACCCCTGAATGCCGTTGAAGGTTATCTTCAGATGATGCAGGACAGGAAAATGGGCGACTCTCTACATGAATACCAGGAGATTATCGACCGCTCATTACACCGTCTTCAGGGGATGCGGAACCTGATC
>SKTA01000144.1 GCA_007122745.1 Bacteroidales bacterium | reverse complement strand
TTTGCTGTCCCAACTCATTCAGGTTTCTACCAATATCTATTATTAGAAATTGACAGGTTTTGCTTTCTGTCTCTTGTCTTCCCAATACCTCAAAGATCTTTTCCCAAATCACCAACCTCAAGTTCCTTTTTCCGCCTTTGGGAGGGCAAAGGTACATATTATTTTTTTTTCAAAAAACATGTTTTTTGAAAAATGTTTAGAAGTTTAGTTGTTTAGTTGTTTAGAGAATTGCAGGTGAGTGGTTTAGGGTTAATGAAAAAAGTTTAGAAGTTTAGCGTTTAGAGGTTAGAGTGTATAGGCCGGAATTGGCCGGCCTGCATATTTTACAACGGGAAAACTTGTAGGGACAGCGCTTGAGCTGTCCATGGCCGGAATTGGCCGGCCTGCATGTATAACTGAATGATCTGGATGCTTTCCTGGACGCTGCCGCTGATGGCGCGTACCACGTAAACACCAGAACGAAGGTGCAACGGCAGGGTGTGTAAGCCTTCCTCGCTCAGTACCTGTCGGCCCTGCATGTCGAAAAAGGCAACGTGGGTCTCATAATCGTTGCTGCGGACAAACAGCGTGTTATCGTGGCTGTAAATATGAAGGTGGTCCGAAGGATCCTAGTCATCAACGTTTGTTGCATCATCACCACCGGTGCGAAGCAGAAAACGATCAGAAGGATCTGACGGATGCGCGTCAAAAACATAGGGAAGTCCACTGCCCAGATCTTGGTGCTTGCCGGCAAACAGGTCCTCAAGGATCAACGTACCAAAGTGGCCGTTTGACTCCATGCTGATCTGGTAGGTGTCAGATGCGCCTGCCCCGAAATGAACCGGAATTGCTTCCTCATCGTTCACTTGACTGTGGAAGCTTCCATCTTCGAGCTTCGAGTCATTTCAACAACTAAACAACTAAACTTTTAAACATTTTTTTCTATCTTTGCAAACTGAGCTAATACAATTAAGTAGTTTGCCTGTTAGGTGAGGCTACTGAATGAACACAGGCTGCTGCCCAAAAATGTCTACAGACGCCAATGGGTATAACAGGCTTTGTCGGATTAAGGCATTGCTTAATGTAGCTTCCCCTTAGCGGGGATAAGTCATTCAGAGCTAAAACTCAACAAGGGGCAACAATTTTGGAGCGCATCCCAAGGATGTTCCGTTACCCATCATTGCCCCCTTCCATGAATTACTGCGGAGGGGTTTTTTGTTGGCCGCCCCTTGTACATTGCACTTGTTGAATTTAAAACAAAGGAGGCTGTTATGGTCACAGTAGATACCGACAAAAAGAGCATGGTCATCGAAGGGCTGATCCTGGCAAGGGAGTGGGAAGCCCTGGTTACCATTTTAAAGAAGATGCCGGTTGTTGAGGTCGTTGACATCATCAAAGAACTTCCCCAAAAGGACCTGGACATTGTTTTGAGCCATTTTACAACAGAAGAGCAAGGCTACATTGTCGAAGACTTTGACATCGACATGCAGACAGACCTCTTTGAGCGCCTCGGGCCGAAAGATTTTGCCCCAGTCTTTGTGCATATGGCATCTGACGTGCGTGCCGACCTCTACCAGGAACTCGACCGGGAAGATCAGCTGCGCCTGCTTCCTTATCTCGACAAAAAAACCCGCGAAAACGTAGTACGCCTCAGTGCCTATGAACCGGAAACCGCCGGTGGTATCATGAGCACCGACTTTGCCACCATCATAGGCGACATGACGGTATCGCAGGCCATCCAGAAGGTGCGCAGCGATGCCCCGTCAAAGAAAATGATCTACTACGTGTATGTCGTTGATAAAGACATGAAGCTGCACGGCTTTACCACACTGAAGGACCTTATCATGGCAGACCCCGACTCCTCCATCTGGGACATCGTTTACAAGGACTTCACGTATGCTGAAGTGAATGAGGACAGGGAAGCTGTAGCTGCAAAAATTGAAAAGTATGACCTGGTTGCCATCCCGGTCATCAACAAATACGGCCAGCTTGCCGGTATCGTGCAGCACGACGACGCCATCGAGGTGATCCAGGCCGAGCAAACAGAGGATATGGAGAAGTTTATGGGTATTGTGCCTGATGTTGACGGATTAAACTATACCGAAACAACAGTTCTGGGACACTTCCGCAAGCGGGTGAGCTGGGTGGCCTCACTGGCAGTAATCGGATTGATCTCCGGGATGATCATACACGCCTATGAAGAAGCGTTATCGGTACTCATTATTCTTGCCCTGTACATGCCGATGGTGGCCGACTCGGGAGGTAACGTCGGCTCGCAGGCCGCCACCGTAGTGATCCGTGCCATCGCCCTGGGGGAGATCACCGTGAAAAACTGGTTTGCCATCCTCTTCAAAGAGGCAAGGATATCCATACTGTTATCGGTTGTTCTCGGAATGATCGCGTTTGGTAAAATCCTCTTTCTCTCGTGGGAGACAGACGTGCCAGCACAGTTTAACCTGTTGTATATTGCCTTTGGCATATCTATGGCACTGAGCCTGCAGGTAATCTCAGCAACGATGATCGGTGCGGCACTGCCTCTCATAGTAAAACGCCTTGGCGGTGACCCCGCCGTAGCTGCCAGTCCGGCCATTACCACCATCGTCGATATCACCGGGCTGCTGATCTATTTCGGTGTGGCAACATTGATGTTTTTCTGATTATCGGTTTTCAATTGCCCATGATCGATTTTTTTCAATTTTCCGCGTTGATCCGTTGCATCCGTGTTATCCGTGTGCTATCTGGCTTTATGGGATACGGATGACATTCACATCCTCGCGTCTTCGCGCCCCCGCCTCAGCTCCCAGTTCCCAGCCCCCTATTGGCCGCTTAGCAAAACTATATAACCGATAACAATATACGCATAATAAAATATCGAATTTTTTCAAAAGATGTCATTAGTAAAGCAGTGAAGGATCTGTCAACTTCCCAGGAGATTCTTCGCTGACGCTCAGAATGACAGGCAAAACCCAACAGATTCTTCGCTGACGCTCAGAATGACAACACACAACGAACAAATCAACCAATCATCCAATGATCCAATAAACAAAATACCGTACATTTGCATCCAAAATAAAAAACATGACCATCGAACAGAAGATCATAAACGCGGTTTTGGACATTCTGAATGCCGAAACAGGGCAATCCATGCCGGTGGAAAGGATATCGCTTCAAAAAACCCGAAAGGACTTTACAGGAGACTTCACCCTCGTAGTTTTCCCTTTTGTCAAACTGTTGCGCCGCTCGCCGGAAGAATGTGCCGTTTTTCTGGGCGAAGCACTGATAAAAAACGTTCCCGAAGTTGACAAATACAACGTGATCAAAGGGTTTCTCAACATTTCGCTGAAACCGTCATTCTGGCTCGACTTTCTGACAAAAAAACATGAGGATAAGGACTACGGCTATCAAAAACCGATATCTGATGATCAACAACCGGTTGTGGTGGAGTACTCGTCGCCAAACACCAACAAACCTTTACATTTGGGACATATCCGCAACAATCTGCTGGGCTGGTCCATCGCAAGCATCCTTGAAGCATCGGGGCAGAAAGTGGTCCGTGTGAACCTGGTTAACGACAGGGGGATACACATCTGCAAGTCGATGCTGGCCTGGATGAAGTTCGGAAATGGAGCCACCCCGGCAAATACCGGGACTAAAGGTGACAAGCTCGTAGGCGACTACTATGTACAGTTTGAGAGTGAATTGCGCAGGCAAGTAAAGAAGATGATGCAGGAAAAAGGGATTGATGAAGATGAAGCACGCGGAAAGGCCCCTTTGATGATTGAAGCACAATCGCTTCTGCGTCGCTGGGAAGAGCGTAAACCGGAAGTGGTTGAAGTCTGGAAAATGATGAACGGCTGGGTGTATGAAGGATTTGACAAAACCTACAAACGGATGGGGATTTCGTTCGATAAAGTCTATTATGAATCGGAAACTTACCTTTTGGGTCGCGATATTGTTTTGGAAGGGCTGAAGCGGGAAAGGTTATACAAAAAAGCTGACGGCTCGGTTTGGGCCAATCTGTCTGACCAAAATCTGGATGACAAGCTGTTGCTTCGTGCTGACGGTACATCCGTATATATGACACAGGATATCGGCACCGCGCAGCTCCGCTACGATGACTTTGATCCGCAACAAATGATCTATGTGGTGGGCAATGAACAGAACCACCATTTCAACGTACTGAAAAAAGTGCTGAAATTGCTGGGCAAGCCGTATAATAAACAGATTCATCACCTGAGTTATGGCATGGTTGAACTTCCAGACGGACGTATGAAGTCGCGCGAGGGTACAGTGGTTGACGCCGACGACCTGATGAATGAAATGGAGGAAACGGCTCAGATAACCACGGAAGAGCTGGGCAAGACCGGTAACATCCCGGAGGGAGACAAAATCAGGCTATATGAAATGATCGGATTGGGTGCTTTGAAATACTTTATTTTGAAGGTGGATCCCAGGAAGAATATGCTGTTCAATCCGGAAGAATCTATCGATTTCAATGGCAACACGGCACCGTTCATTCAATATACGCATGCCAGGATCTCCTCCATATTGCGCACAGCGGGAAAAACACGTTTGAAGCACCTGAAACCCATGGAGGATGCTTCCGTCATCAATGATAAGGAGCGTGAACTGCTGAAATACATTTATTATTTCCCAGCACTGATCTCAGAAGCTGCGAAGGAATACAGTCCGGCACTCATCGCCAATTATGTATATGAACTTTGTAAGGCCTTTAACCAGTTTTATCACGATCATTCAGTTTTGAATGAACCGGATCGGGCCATCAGTGATTTTCGGCTGATGCTGTCGCAGCTAACGGCACAGGTGATTTGCAACGGCATGTCGCTCCTCGGTATCCGGGTCCCAGACAAGATGTAACACCGGTTTCTACTCACTATTTAAAGTTTCCCGTTCAGCAGATTTTATTACATTTGTTTTAATCATTGAATCTTTAAAATGGATAAAAAAAACCTATTTCCCACCTTAATATTCCTGATCATCATCCCGTTATTACTTTTTGCGTGTGGGGGCGGTGCTGAACCGGGCACCGGCAACCATTCTGAAAGACAGCGGGTACAGCCACCGCCATTCAATGCCGACTCAGCATACCATTTTGTTGCCAAACAGGTCGCTTTCGGTCCACGTGTACCAAACACCGAAGCACATCGCCAGGCGGGCAGATGGCTGGCGGAAACACTTGGCCGTTTTTCTGATACAACATACATACAGGAAACCCGGGTGAGGGCATACGATGGTACGGTGCTCAACATCAAAAACATCATCGGTGTATTTCAGCCTGACAACCGGCGCCGGATTCTTTTGTGTGCCCACTGGGACAGTCGTCCTTATGCCGATTACGATCCCGACCCTGCGAATCATTACACACCCATTGACGGTGCAAATGACGGCGCCAGTGGCGTGGGTGTATTGCTAGAGATCGCCAGGCTGATCCACCAGCAAGCTCCTGATGTGGGCATTGACATCATATTTTTTGATGCAGAGGATTACGGAAGACACCGTTTTTCCAATTTGCCCGATCAGGACACCTGGGCATTGGGATCACAATACTGGGCCAGAAACCCGCACCGTCCCGACTATTTTGCCCGTTTTGGCATATTGCTGGACATGGTGGGTGCTTCTGAAGCCCGCTTCAAGCGGGAGGGTTATTCGATGCTTTATGCACCTAATATCGTCCGCAAGGTTTGGGAGACCGCCAACCGCTTGGGCTATGGACATATGTTCCTGAACAGGGATGGTGGATTTGTTACCGATGATCATTACTATGTGAATAAGATCCGGAACATCCCCACCATCAACATCATCCATCAGGACGACACGACGGAACACGGCTTTTTCCCGCAGTGGCACACTGTTGACGACAACATGGAGGTGATCGATCCTTTTACGTTGCGTGCGGTTGGTGAGACCGTTCTTAGTGTCATCTATTCGGAATAATGGCATCGATTTTGTGGATTATTATCGAAATAAATAAAGGGAAAAAAACTTGTGTATGATTTTTTTTGTATTTTAGCAGCTTGAAATACCAGGCTGCTATGCGATGATTTTTTTTGGAGAGGTGGCCGAGTGGTCGAAGGCGCACGCCTGGAAAGCGTGTATCCGTCACAAGCGGATCAAGGGTTCGAATCCCTTTCTCTCCGCTTCATTACAATAATTATTAATAAGAAAGCGAAAGTGCTAATTAATTACAGTTAAACAAAAACCAACAAATCAGTTATGAAAAAATTATTCGTCTTTTTGACACTTGCGGGGATGCTCACTTTGGGTTTAAACACCGCAGTAATGGCCG
>SKTA01000091.1 GCA_007122745.1 Bacteroidales bacterium | reverse complement strand
TGCCCAACCCGAGGGCTTCAAAGCCCTCTGCTGTCATCTCCGCATCGCTAAGGCTCCGCTCATTGATTAGCATCACGATCGGATTGTCAGACGGTGCAAAGTTGGGTTGGGGTGCATCGGGCGTGCCACGGTAACGCCAGTTCAGGTAGGTGCGTTGCGACAAAAACTGCAGCACGTCGTCGTGCACGTTGCCACCCCGGTTGAAGCGGATGTCGAAGATCAGCGCCTCCTTGTTCATGGCGTTGGTGGTCATGTCGATGATGAACTGGTTCAGGGCTCCTGCCGACATGTTCTTCATGTAGACGTAACCTACGCGGCCATCTGTCTGATCGGCCACGTAACGCCGGTTCGCGGCAATCCACTCATCGTAGAGCAGGTTGCTGATCTGTCCAGGTGTATGGGGTTGGCTAACGACAGTGATCACCTCCCCATCGCGGGAAAACTCCATGACCAATTCTTCCGGCATGTCGGGGAAGTAAAAGTAGCGATTGCGGTTTTCACCATCTGCAATGCGCTTACCATTTACCGATTTCATTATGTCGCCGGGCAGCAAAGGGGAATCACTCAGGTCCAGGTTGCTGTGGTCGATGATGTGCTCCACCATAAATGGCGATTGTTCTGAAAAGAGGATGCCTGTTTCTGCGGTTCTCGCCGAGAAAAATGTCCTTTCCTCTTCCCCGAAACTGGAAAACCCTGTGTGGGAGGCATTCAGCTCGCCCAGCATATCGTTGGTGAGCCGCCGGAGATCGGCGCGTGTCCTGACGTAGGGGAGGTGTTCAGCGTAACGGTCGCGTATCTGTTTCCAGTCTATGCCGTGGAAGTCTTCGGCATAGAAATTCTCATCCAGCGCAGCCCAGGTTTCATAAAAGATCTGGGTGAATTCATTGGCCATGTTTCTCGAAAAGCGATGCGACAAATCGACCGCTTCGGGCCTTCCGCCACCTTTACCCAGCTTTTGGATGTTGCCGCCGGCAAGAAAGTAGAGATCGCTGCCTGCTTCAACCATCCGCAATCCGGCTCCGGGTGAAGAGCCGTCGATCCGTTCCGGCGTGCCTCGCTCAAAATCTTTGATCTCCATTTTCCACAGTGCCCATTGCCCTTTGTCGTGGTTGGAGACAAAATAGAGGATCTGGTGGTCCTGGTGTTTGAAAACGTGAGGCGCTGCCTGCCTGCCTATTTGGGCCACCCGCAGCAGCTCCCAACGCTCCAGGATGTCCTGGAGATCGATGCGGATGAAGATTTCTTCACCATTATCACCATTATTATTATCATCATCATCATCAATAAAAAGGTCATTAAAAGCCTTGGTTTTGCTGGCAGGGGGGAAGCGATGCAGCGGAATGCGGTACAGCCGTTCTTCCGTATTGCCTCTCGGATAGTTGGGCTGAAAGCGGTCGCTGGCAAAGTAAACGTATTTTCCGCAGGGCGACCAGTAAGGGTGCCGCTCGGTCATGCCGGTGTTTGTCAACCAAATTGTGTGGTCTTCTTCCAGGTCGTGTATCAGGATGTTTTGTTCAAAGTTGCGGTAGGCGGTAAACAGGATGTACCGTCCGTCGGGCGAAAAGCGTGGCGTGGAATTTTGAATGGCCCACAGCTGCTCGCTGACCACCACTTCGGTGTTGCCGCTTTCCAGGTCAACAATCACCACATCCTCCCGTCCGCTCAGGTAGACCCCCTGGGTGCGATCGTGATTCACGGTAATCAGGCGACTTGTGGCCGTCCGCTCCTCCAGCCTTTGTTCCCGACCACTGCCGTCGGCCTGCGTCCGGAAAAGATTTGTCCACCCTTTGTCGGTCCGGAAATAATACAGGGTTTTGTTGTCTGATCCCCAGACAACCTCCGTAACGCGCTCCTTGGGGTCTGTTTCAATTTGCCGGATGAACTTTCCATCCACATCAGAAACAAACAGCTCACCGCGTGAAACAAATGCAAGCTTCTGATGGTCGGGCGACACATCAAACCAGGTGATATTGTCTTTTACATCAAAACCCTGTTCAATCGGCAATGTATTTTTGTTAAATATCCTGATGTCGGGAATGTCGACTTTCCCGGTGGCCGTGTCGTACACGTGGAGTCGGTAATCCCTTTCAAACAACACCTTTTCACCGTTTGCGCTCACCCTGGGCCTGCCGATGGAGGTGTCGAAGGTGGTAAGTGCCGTTTTTGCCCCATCCTGAAACGTGAACAGGTTGTATTCGCCGGTATCTTCATCGGATGCAAAATAGAGGTTTCCGTTGCGGTCGATGGTTGGCCACAGGTCTTTCCCTTCGTAGTCGGTAAGTTGTTCAAAATGGTCCTCCTCAAAATGATAAGATAGCAGATCGGGACGGTGTGCACCGCGATACCGTTTCCGTTGCACCTGACTCAGGCTCTCCCACGATTCAGTAAAGATCAGTGCTCCCGTTTCGGGGTGTTCCACGGCGTGGTGGGGGATGTTGAAGTAATGGCTGGAAAGCCGTTCCGGTGTTCCCCCTTCCGGAGAAATCCTGTAGATGGCGCTCATGTTGTTCCTGTTGGAATGAAAGTAGATGGTTTGCATGTCCCACGACCAGCTGTCGACCCTGTCGTTGGATTGGTGAAAGGTAAGTTGTGTGATATCACCACCATCTGCGGGCATTACGAAGATGTTGGTGTTGCCGTCGGGAGCGGCCGAAAAGGCAATATATTGTCCATCAGGCGAATAGGTTGCCAGCGAAGCACCGCCGTCGATCGCGGTGAGGCGGTAAGCGGTACCCCCTTCCGTGGGCATCTTCCAGAGGTCATTGTCGTAGGTGAACACCACGGTTCTTCCGTCAGGCGACAGTGTGGGGTCCGACAAGAAGCGTACACCGGCATCAGCGTTAAGCGTGGAAAAGAGAAACAAGTTCGATAAAAGCAGCAATAAGAAACGGATATTTTTCATTTTATTCTGTTAAGGGTTTAACTTGGGTTTCTTAGATGATTAATGGGTGTGGACAAAGATAGGGTTTATTGGATGAATGGTTGATTGGATGATTTGTTTATTCTTCTGTTTTGTAAATCAGTCGTATCTGTGTCATCCGTATTCCATAAAATCAAATAGCACGCGGATGAAACGGATGCAACGGATCACCGCGGATGACATTAAACGCTAAACAAATAAAACTGCTTAACGCTTAACATTAAACGCCAAACGCTAAATGATCATCGAAAATTAGCAATCATTTTACCGCTTAACCTAACTTCCTGACCGTTAGTAAACAAAACGATGAAAAACCTTGCAATCATCCCTGGTTGTGCTTATTTTTGTATCATACCAAGCAGTTGAATGGATGAATGGTGGATATAGACTTTATACTTTGATTTATGAAGGAAGAAAACAACAACAACCAGCGCAACGGCAACAACGAGGTCAACGAGCCTGCCGGTGTGTACCAGCCGCAAGGCCCTTTGACCTTTGAAAAGGTATGGCAGATGTTCCAGGAAACCGATAAGAAGTTTCGTGAAACAAAGGAGATTATGCGGAAACAGTCGCAGGATAAAGAAATAAGCTTCCAGGAATTAAGGGAGATCATTCGGAAACAGTCGAAGGAAGCTGATAGGCGATTTAAGGAAACGGATCGCATGGTTCGTGGTGTTTCCAGGAACATTGGCGGGCTTAACAACAGCATTGGTGAGGTTACTGAGGAATACTTCCTGGGTGCGCTTAAAAGGATGAAGGAATTTGCCGGCATGAAAATTGAATTCGGGGGCAATTTACACAAACAACTAAATAACCTCGAGGCGGAATATGACGCGGTTCTTTTTGGGAAGGATGCTTTGATTGTTGTGGAGGTGAAGCACAAGTTAACACGTGATGATGTGTTGCGGTTTTTCGGCAAGTCGCTTCCGGCATTCAAGCCGCTGTTTCCCTTGTATTCCAATTTCAGGGTTTTGGGTGCCGTGGCTGCAATGACTGCCCATAAGGCAGCGATCAAGCTGGCCATCAGCAAGGGCTTGTACGTGATCACCCAATCGGGCCAGAAGATCAGCGTGCTCAATCCCGAAGGCTTTAAGCCAAAGGAGTTTTGAGGTTAAGATTAACCTTAACCTTAACCTTAACCTTAACCTTAACCTTAACCTTAACCTTAACCTCAGTTCATCAATGCCTTCATGTCCTCATCCACGTTGTCGATGCTGCTGATGCCGAAGTTTTCAACCAATACGTTGGCTACGTTTGGTGAAAGGAATGCGGGCAGGGTGGGGCCGAGGTGGATGTTCTTCACGCCAAGGTAAAGCAGCGCGAGCAACACAATAACCGCCTTTTGTTCATACCACGCGATGTTGTAAGCGATTGGCAGCTCGTTGATGTCGTTCAATTCAAATACCTCTTTCAACTTTAGGGCAATTACTGCCAGCGAATAGCTGTCGTTGCACTGTCCGGCGTCGAGAACGCGCGGAATGCCACCAATGTCGCCCAAAGGAAGCTTGTTGTACCTGTATTTTGCACAACCTGCGGTGAGGATCACGGTGTCTTTTGGCAGCGCTTCGGCAAACTCGGTGTAGTAGTCACGGCTTTTCATCCGTCCGTCGCAGCCAGCCATTACGAAGAACTTGCGGATGGCACCCGATTTTACGGCGTCCACAACCTTATCGGCAAGCTGCATCACCTGGTTGTGTGCAAATCCGCCGATGATCTCTCCACTTTCAATCTCGATGGGTGGCTCACATTGCTTCGCGTGCTCAATCACGACAGAGAAATCCTTGCGGCCGTCGCCATTGCGATCGGGAATGTGCTTTGAGCCGGTTAATCCGGAAGAACCGGTTGTGTAAATGCGGTCTAAATACTTTGCGCTCTTCAGCGGCGGTACGATGCAGTTGGTCGTAAACAGGATAGGTCCGTTGAACTTCTCAAACTCTTCACGCTGCTTCCACCAGGAATTGCCATAGTTCCCCACGAAATGGTTATATTTTTTGAACGCCGGGTAGTAGTTTGCCGGTAACATCTCGCTATGGGTGTATACATCCACACCGGTGTCTTTGGTCTGCTCAAGGAGATCCTCCATATCGCGCAGGTCGTGACCGCTGATCAGGATCGCGGGATTGTTGCGCACGCCAATGTTTACCTTTGTAATCTCCGGATTGCCATACTTGCCGGTATTGGCCTTGTCGAGCAGTGCCATCACTTCAACACCATATTTTCCACATTTAAGAACCAGACCTGTCAGTTCGTCTGCGCTGAGAGTGTCGTCCAGCGTGGCGGCCAATCCTTTTTGCATGAAGGCGTTCACCTCATCGTTTATGTGATCGAGGTTGCCCGCGTGTTCGGCGTAGGCAGCTATCCCCTTGATGCCATAGGTCAGCAGTTCGCGCAACGAGCGGATGTCTTCATTTTCCGTCATCTGCAAAACGCCAACCTGTTGCGCACAGCGTTCATATTCGCCGGGGGTGTAAGCATTCCATTGAGCTGCCTCAGGCAGTTCATCATTGTTGATTTCGATGCCCCCCTTTTCTATCTCATTCTTCAGCGCGAAGCGCAGCTTGAAGCCGTCGCGGATTTTGTCGATGAAACGCTCCTTGTCGAAGTTTGCGTTAGTAATTGTCATGAACAGCCCCTCCTGAATAAACCTGTCGGCTTCGGGGGTGGCAATGCCACGCTCACGGGCCATGTTGGTATACACCGACATCCCCTTCAAAAAGTACATCATCACATCCTGGATGCCTGCCACCTCGGGCTCTTTTCCACAAACGCCCTTTACTGTGCATCCTACGCCTTTTGCGGTTTCCTGACATTGAAAACAAAACATGTTGCGCATAATTTCTGTTGTTTAAAATTGTTTTAAATAAGAAAAAAGGTATTTAATTACGCAAATATACACTGTTTATTCATTCTAAACAAATAAACCGGTACTGATTATCTTAAATATTTATAAAATGGCAGCTAATTCGTTGATTCGTTGAATTGCTGATTGGCTGATTGGCTGATTGGCTGATTGGCTGATTGGATGATTGAGTGAACACGGGAGCTAATCACTCAGAATTAGCGGAAAACCCTAAGCCTCACATGCCACCTCCCTAAGGTAGGATAAGGCATCGGGACCGACATGGAACAAAAGGTCAATGATACTCAGGTTGGGGATGAAACCGTGACGGTCTTCAAAAATCTGGTAATAGCTTTTCCAGTTATTGACCAGCATCTTTTTTCTTCTGTGCGATTTGGGTGTCAATTCCGTGCGAAGGTCGGTCATTGTCCCGGGATCCTTGCGGAACTCTTTTGTAAAGTCTAGTTTGACAGGTAACTGGATCTCATTCAGTATGCTTTTCAACAGTTTGTCATTGAACTCCCAGAGGTATTTCTCCGGTTTTGCCCGGTAAAATGGTTCTAGAAGCTCCTTGTAAAAAAAGTAAAAGGGAGCATTGCCATAAGCACTCCGGATGCTTTGCCAGTGTTGTTTTTGCCAGTCTTCATGATGACTGACCAGAACATCCTTTGTTTTTGTGTGGTTTCCGTTGGGCCTGCTGACCGGCAGGACCAGGTTCAAGGGTCCGTTTGCCGAAATGATGCGGCATCTGTTACGCCAGCTTTGCCGCACCCAGGTTTCATGCAACTCGACATATCCCGTTTCATGATGGCACAAAACGACGAAATATTCCAACGGTGGCAGGTATGCCGTAGGCAGCAAGACCGATTTATTCAGGTTTTTACAAAGGAATTCCATAACTTTGCTATGGTTACATCTGCGAAAATAGAAAATATATCGTTATCCTGTTTTTCCAGATTCAATCATCATCAAAATCATCATTAAAATGAAAATCCTAAATGCCTCACAGATACGGGAAATTGACGCTTACACCATCAAGCATGAGCCAGTCGCATCCATTGATCTGATGGAACGTGCGGCCAAAAAATGTTTTGAATGGATCCGGCGTCACATGAAAAAGCACCAGACCGTAAAAATATTTTGCGGCATGGGTAACAATGGGGGCGACGGCCTGGTAATTGCCCGCATGCTTGCCGGTACCGGTTGGAAGACCATTGTGTACAAGGTGCTTCACAGCGATCGTCCCTCTGAGGATTTTGCCATTAATGAGAAACGGTTAAACGGCATCAGGAACCTTCACCTGGAAACCCTTTCAGATCAAGATGCCTTGCCGGCCATATCGGCCGACGACCTTGTGATCGATGCCATGCTTGGCAGTGGGCTGACCCGGCCGCTGGAGGGTTTGCTCGCAGCGGTTGTTCAACAAATCAATGCTTCCCATGCCACAGTGGTTGCCATCGATTTTCCCACCGGCCTTTTTTGCTCAGACAACAGGACAAACGATCCGCAAAGGATTCTCCGGGCAGACTTTACCCTTAGCTTTCAGGTGCCGAAGCTTGCTTTCATGTTTCCTGCCAATGAGAAGTTCCTGGGTCGATGGTACCTGATTGACATCGGCTTACATCCCGATGCGATTCACAAGGTGGAAACAAAGTATCATTTCTTGCTTGCTTCCGATGTGAGTTCGCTTTACAGACCACGTAAGAAGTTCGCACACAAGGGGCATTTCGGACATGCTTACCTGATGGCCGGAAGTTACGGGAAGGCGGGTGCCGCTGTTCTTGCTGCTAAAGCGGCCATACGGAGTGGAGCGGGATTGCTGACCGCTCAAATGCCAAATGCGGCATATCCGGTATTGCAAACAGCGGTTCCTGAGGCGATGTGCATTCCGGACGAGAATCCCCATATTGTTTCAAGCGCAAACAGCACGAACGGATACAATGCCGTGGGTGTGGGGCCCGGACTTGGAACACACGAACAAACCGCCAGGGCACTGAAACTTCTGATACAAAATACCAATGTGCCAATGGTGCTGGACGCAGATGCACTGAATATCCTTTCAGAAAACCTTACCTGGTGCGGATTTTTGCCCAAAGCTTCCATTTTTACGCCCCACCCGGGAGAGTTTGACCGACTGGCGGGAAAAACGACCGATGATCACGACAGACTAGAAAAAGCGATTGAACTTGCCCATCGTTTTCAGGTATATGTTGTCTTAAAAGGGGCTCATACGGTGATTGTCTGTCCGGATGGCCGTTGCTTTTTTAATTCAACCGGCAATCCCGGAATGGCAACCGGTGGCAGTGGTGATGTGCTGACCGGCATGATCCTGGGCTGGCTGGCTCAAAACTATACACCCCTGCATAGCTGTATTCTTGCCGTTTATCTTCACGGGCGCGCCGGCGACCTGGCAGCCAACAGCAAAGGCTATGAAGGGATGACAGCCGGGGATATCATTGAGATGATCCCAAAAGCGATTAAAACCCTTACAAGATACGGTTGATTCAGTTTTTTTTTGATTCGAGCCTTTGTTCGGGCGAAAGGAAGGTTACCCAATAATTAACGCTTAAGGCATAACGAATCATCAAATCAACCAATCAGCCACTGAGCTACCTTTGGATTGAACATGACGGCAGATTTGTTGTTTTTCTTTTGCAAATCTAATTTTAATGATGTATAAGATGGAGAAAACAAAAGTCAAAAAACAACAAACGGATATAACAAATCCCAAATACACTGCAGAAAGCGTAAAAGCAGATACGTATAAATATTGGTTTCATTTAATGGTTTTGGGACGCAAACTGGATGAGAAGGCGCCCAATTATCTGAAACAGGCCCTTGGCTGGTCATATCACGCACCTTATGCAGGTCATGATGCCATTCAGCTGGCGATCGGGCAGGTGTTTGACCGGAAAACCGACCATCTGTTTCCCTATTACCGTGACATGCTGATAGCCCTTTCTGCAGGGATCACGGCTGAGGAGATCATCCTCAACGGCATTTCGAAGGCAACGGACCTCGCGGGTGGTGGAAGACACATGTCGAACCATTTTGCCAAACCAGAATGGAACATTCACAATGTCAGCTCTTCAACCGGTAACCATACCCTTCATGCGGTTGGTGTGGCACGTGCCATGAAAAGATACGGACATAAAGGGGTGGCGATAAGTTCTCAGGGTGAGTCTTCCGTTTCTGAAGGCTATGTGTACGAAGCGATCAATGGAGCCAGCAATGAGAAATTGCCGGTCATTTTTGTATTACAGGATAATGGATACGGGATCTCAGTACCTAAAAAGGATCAAACGGCCAATCGGAAAGCGGCAGACAACTTTCGTGGCTTCAAAAATCTGCGTATCATTCATTGCGACGGCAAGGATGTGCTCTCTTCTATGAATGCCATGCATGAAGCGCGCAGGCATGCCATCGAAACCAGTGAGCCCGTGATCGTCCACGCCAGCGTGGTGCGTATTGGCTCTCACTCCAATAGCGACCGGCACGAGTTGTATCGTGATGAGCGTGAGATACATTGTGTAAAAGCACATGATCCCATGCTTAAGATTCGAAAACTGTTGAAATCTAATGGTATCTTAACAGAAGATGACTTTGCAGCAATTGAAAAAGAGGCAGATAAGATCATTAAAGAGGCGCATAAGAAAGCAATGACCGCACCTGACCCCGATCCGGAGTCCATTCATGATTTTGTGATACCCGAACCTTACAAAGCGGAAAAGTATCCGGATGGAACACATCAGGAACAAGGGGAAAAGGTCAAGCTGATCACCGCGCTGAATGAGACCCTGAAAGCGGAGTTTCGTTCCAATCCGGATACATACATCTGGGGTCAGGATGTTGCCTACAAGGAGAAAGGGGGTATCTTCAATGTAACCAAAGGGATGCAGCAGGAGTTTGGCATCGAGCGTGTGTTTAATGCCCCCATTGCAGAGGATTTCATTGTAGGGACTGCGAACGGCATGAGCCGGTTTGATGAAAAAATCCGGGTTGTGATTGAAGGTGCAGAATTCGCCGATTATTTCTGGCCAGCCATGGAGCAATTCGTTGAGATGACGCACGATTACTGGCGCAGCAATGGAAAGTTTTCACCGAACGTCACCATTCGCCTGGCCTCGGGTGGCTATATCGGTGGCGGTTTGTATCACTCCCAGACCACGGAAGGGGCGCTGACTACCTTCCCCGGCATACGGGTGGTTTATCCTTCGTTCGCTGACGATGCCGCAGGCTTGTTGCGTTCCGCCATCCGTTCGAAGGGGCCAACCCTTTTCCTGGAACCCAAGGCACTTTACAATTCAAAACAGGCGGAAACTGTTGTTCCCGATGACTTTGAAGTGCCGTTTGGGAAGGCAAGGGTTCGTCGGGAAGGTAAGGATCTGACCATCATTACTTATGGTAATACGACACACTTGAGCCTTCAGGCAGCCGATCAAATAGCCAAAGAGACGGGTAAAGAGATAGAGGTTATTGATATCCGCTCACTGATACCCCTGGATACCGAAAGCATCCTGCAATCCATTAAGAAGACGGGTAAGGCGCTGGTTGTGCATGAGGATAAGGTGTTTGGCGGTTTTGGCGGCGAGCTGGCTGCACAGATCACCGAATTTGGATTTGAATACCTGGATGCACCGGTAAAACGGGTGGGAAGTACTTTTACCCCCGTGGGTTTCCACAAGAACCTGGAGGCTGCCATCCTACCTTCGGTAAAAAGGATACACGAAGCTGCGGCTTATATGCTTGAATATTAACCGGAAAGGTGCAGAGCTGAAGATTTAAAAAATGTGAAGATGTGCAGATGCCCGCAACTCCTTAATTAACATCCCATTTTTTATCTTTTGGTATCTCTTAACTCTCTCTCATTATTATTCACCTTTCTCTTTTCACTTAAAACTCCTTTGGTTTGAAGCCTTTGGGGTTGCGCAGCCGGATTTCCTGGCCCGATTGGGTGAAAACCAGCAGGCCCATTTCGATAGCCAGTTTTACCGCTCCTTTTTTGGCAGTCATACCGGCCACACCGCCAATGACCTTGTAGGCGGCATATTCAGGGAATAATTGCTTAAGCACAGGGAGGGATTTATCGCAATAGGCGATCACATCCTTCGTTTCGAGTTTGTGCTTTATTTCAAATACAATTAGCGTGTTGTGGCCAAATAGTGCCACATCATACTCCCTTTGCATATCCTTTGTTTGGCCATAAAGTTTACCAACACGCAAGATTTTTATACCTGCCACTTCGGGGAGTTTCTCCAGCGCCCGGAAAAAATAATCCTCGGCAACTTCGCCGATGTTGTTGTTAAGGCCACCAATGCTTTTGGAAACATCACGTACGATGCGGTCGGTTTCCTTGAAACGTTTGTCTGCTTCCTGAGAACGCTTATCTGCTTCCAGAGCCTTTTCCTTCATGAAACGTTGTGTTTCCTGCCATTTCCTATCCGTTTCCTGAAACATCAACCACACCTTTTCAAATGTAAGGGCCCCCTGGGGCTGATATACACCACCGGGCTCATTGACCTTGTCAGGCTCAGGGTCTTTCTTGTATTTGTCTTTATCTTTATCAGATGACATTATGGGCGTTATTTGTGTTTTAATGAAAAAAATAAATCCATAGGAAGAAATTTCCAATTTTTAGGCCGATTTTATCGGTTATCGGTCGTTTATTTTGGCTAAACGGAAATTATGTGAAGCAATTGGGGACTTCCTGGTAAAGAAAATTCCACAAAGTAGAAAAGTATGCGGAGGATTTTTAACGAATCTGCATCAAATACTTGCAGCATTAACCAGTATCATGATGGACCTCGACGGCACGTCTGCTTTGGCTCCCAGGATTCCGGAATAGCCCGGTGTGTCCACACCGCTTTCATTGATTCCATACTTGGTGGCCACAACCCGCCAATCTCCTTCGGGTAGTTCTACCGGCACCTGCTCAGGATGCGCGTTATAGTAAACAATAATGTCTTTCCACGGATCCCCGTTGGCATGGTCACTGATCTTGAATCCGACCAGCAACTCATCACCGGTTGGCAGAAACCTAAGATGTTCCTGAACCATTTCAGTTGTCGGCATCCTGAAGGCGGGGTGGTTTTTTCTCAATGCAATCATGTCGCGGTAAAAGGCAAACACATCATAATACTCAGCTTTGTTACTCCAGATCAGCTGATTGATGCTGTCGGGCAGGTTATAGGAATTGTGTTCACCGAATTTGGTCCGAACGATCTCCTCCCCGGCGTGCAGAAATGCCACCCCTTGTGAGGTCAGGACAATCGCATTGGCCAGTTTCTGGATGTCGAGTTTTTCCTGCTTGCTGCAGTCGGAACAGGTATAAACTATTTTATCCCAAAGGCAGGGATTGTCGTGGCAGGTCACATAGGTGATGGTCTTAAGCGGATTGTCTGCATAAGGCGCATCGGAGTAGTTCACCAGGTCGTAGTTGATCTGGGAGTGTTCTGTTGATGCAATGACACCAAACTTGATGCTTTCCTTGAGGTTTTCCCTGCCTACCATGAAGCCTGGATCTTCATTATGCATCCAGTGTCCTCTGATGCCATCGCGGATATCATCGCTGAATACGGCGATTCGGTCAAGTTGCGCGGCATGTGCCTTTACGGCTCTCTTCTCGGGTGGCAATGGCGTATCTGCGGCTGTCCATCCCTCACCATACAGAAAGATGTCGGGATTCACCTTGTCAAGCTCTTTCCGGATCAGGTTCATGGTTTCGATGTCGTGCAGGCCCATCAGGTCGAAACGAAAGCCGTCAATACGATATTCTTCTGCCCAGTATATTAGTGATTCGATCATGAACTGCCGCATCATTGCCCGTTCGGAAGCTGTTTCATTTCCGCAGGCTGCTCCGTCTGAGTAGGTTCCATCGGGGTTTAGCCTGAAAAAGTATCCGGGTGCAAGTTGCTCAAAGGGTGAACCGGCTGCATCATACATGTGGTTATAAACGACATCCATGATCACACGAATGCCGTTTTGGTGCAGTGCCTGCACCATCTCCTTGAACTCGCGGATCCTGACGCTGCCGTCAAAGGGGTCGGTGGAATAAGAGCCTTGCGGTGCATTGTAATTTTTCGGGTCGTATCCCCAGTTGAATTGAGGCTCATCCAGGCGGGTTTCATCGTTGGTATAAAAATCATAGACGGGGAGGAGGTGCACGTGAGTGATCCCCAGCTCTTTCAGGTGATCGATGCCTGTGGGCAGTCCTTCCGGGCTTGTTGTTCCGGTTTCGGTGAAAGCCAGGTATTTTCCCCGGTTTTCAATTCCGGAGCTTGGGTGGATCGAGAAGTCACGCACGTGGATTTCCCAGATAATGATGTCTGCATGGCTTTCGAGTGGTGGCCTTATGTCATTTTCCCAGCCATCGGGGTTTGTTTTTTCAAGGTCGATGATCATTCCCCTGTTTCCGTTAACGCCTACGGCGCGGGCCTGGGGGTCGGGAACCTCCTTGCTCCACTCATTATCAATCAAGGCTTGAAACGTATAATAACGGTTTTCCCAATCTCCTTCCAGGTAAAGAACCCAGGTGCCATCCACATCTTTTTCCAAAGGAACACTTTTCAACCGTTCACCTTCATGTCCCTGATCGTAAAGATGAAACAAAACCTCCGTTGCGGGAGGAGACCAAATGCGGACAAATGTTTCTTCCGGCGCATAATGTACGCCTAAGTCATTACCTGCGTAAACAGGATATGTTTTCCAGAGTTCGTGGGGTTTGGGTTCCCCTTTGCAACCTGCCATTATCATTAAAACCAAAATGAAGAGTGATACAATAACTGATGATCTTTGATACAGGGTTTTGTTTTTCATAGCTTTTTTATTTGCAACAAAAATAGGTGATTATTCAGCAAGGACTCAATTTTTTATTGGTGTTCCGTAAAATAATCTGCATAATTGATCACATAGCTGTGTCCTGCGGGGAATGAGGGGTGCATCCCTTTCGCTGTTCCAACATACCTGAATTCGGGGAGCAGTATTACCTTGCGATGGCTTCTGTCCCTTACCTGGTCATCAATAAGCAGGAAAAGCAATGCATCGTGTGCACTAAAGTTTCCATAGGATATGTTTTCTCCTATTTTTGTCTTCCATAAGCCAAACTGACTTACCCTTGAACCGATTCCACCCAGACCGTCATGACCTCTTGCATCATTTTCAATTAAATAATCCATGTAAAGTCTTGCAGATTTATGCAGGCCCGGGGTGGGATAAAGCAAATCCATCGGCTCTGTTCTTAAGAGTTGGTGATAAAGGTCGATTGCCGGTCTTGCCCCCTCCCGTGTCAACAAGATTTTTCTTAACCCTGGATAATGGAACTCCCTCCCACGGAAATAGGCAATGTATTCTGTAACATATAACTCAGCAAATTTTTGTGGATTATGTCTGACGAGGTTGTGGGCCAATATCAGGTTTTTTTCGTCATCATTGAGGTAGCCCACCGCTGCTGCCGTATTGAGTGAATCAGCCGGCCAACCGTCGGCAGATAATCTCCTGGCATATTCCATGTTGCTCAATCCGGGAGCCCCGACACGCATTCTGCTCATCCCGGCTGTATCAATGCGCGTCAACATGATGCGATAACAGGATGTGTGTAACAGTAGAAAAAAAAGCAGCAGTAAAACAAATGCAGGTGTTCTGTTCATATTTTATTTCGCCTAAACTAAACCTTTCCAACAGTCATGAAACATTCAATCATACGGCGGATAGGAAACAATGATGCGCCACTGTGTGTTGTGCAGTTCCATGGTGTCCCATATGGCCAATTTTACAACACTTTCATCGCTTTCAGGTTTATGATGGACATAGTCACCCTGCCCAGATTTATTCGAGGCAATGTTGTCACCCAGTTGTCTGAATGTCCTCATCTCTTCATAAAGATAATCGATGTACAGCATCCTACCTGTGCCACCGTATGATTTGTCAAAGAGAATTCTTCCGTCTGGCTCCATAATCCAGGGTTCAAACAAGGTTTCTGCAATTATTGGGGCAACAAGTTCTTCAACCATAATGTCTGGCCTGATCAGGATGCTCACCGAACCGTGAAAGTCACCCTCGGAATCAATGAGTGGGTATTGAAGGCTAACGGCATCAAATCCTTCAATGGCAAGAAAAGAGCTGCTAAGCATGGGTGCCCTGTTTTTCTGCATCATGAAAAAATTTTCCTGGTCGCTGATGTTTTTTCCTTCAGAGGGATGGAAATCGGAAGGCTCAGCATAAACAATGGTGCCACTCGGGTCAATCAGTGCACAACTGACCACATAGGGATTGTTTTTGTAGAACTCCTGAAAGCTGTTTCTTACAATATGCCTTGCAGGGATTTTTCCCTGGAAGGATTGTATCATCTTGTCGAGATCATTATCCATATTTTTCAGCTTTTTATGGATGATAGATTTGATGTCTGCCAGCACCTCATAAGCTTCAGGCAGAAAATCCTCTTCGGTGGGTTCTCCAATCTTGCCCAGCACCATTCTCCAGTTGTTTAAAGGGATTTTTTGATACAGGATGTGCGTATTCCTTCCTGCAAAGCTATAGGAAGTATATCCCCGATCACCTGAAGTGATCATCTCCACAGCCTCAATCATTGACGGGCTGCCTTGTTCTGCAGGATTAAGGAAGACAAAATCTGCCCTCGGATGCAATACGGTATTGCCTTCTTCATTCAGAACATACCAGAGATATTCCGGTTCAAGTTGCATGGCATCGGATACCAACTGTTGAAAGTCATCCAGAAAGATGGAGAGCGCCACCGCTCCGGTCACCTCTCCGTTTTCGATGGACGGCACAGCCATAAGCAATGATTTTTTTCCGGTGGACCGGCTGTATATTAAGGCCCCATGGATCTCTACGTCATTAAACAACGGGGTAAAGTAGGGCCTGTCTGAAAGATTTAGTCCGGTAAAACCTTGTTCCACGCTGTAGTAATTTCCATCCGGTTGTATGTACAATGCTGCACCGGGAATCACATTGCTGAGTTGTTGAAGCGCAGGCATGATCTCTGGCCAAATTCCGCTTCTTGTCGCCGGTGTTGCTGCAATCAGCCTTAGTGAGGTGAGTGCATGCAATAAATTGCGCTCAATGATTGTCGCACCCGTACCGACAACAGCACGGGCATCGATGTCAAAATAATGGAGTGCTTCAGCATGATCTGACCGATAGGCTTGAACATCAGATTCAGGTTCACGCATATCCTGCTTTGATGCACATGCACCGATCAGCAAGGATACCATGCAGATAAACAATACCTTTTGTGGCAAAAGGTGCCAAATGGACAGGGGTAGACCTTTAAGCATAATTAAACTCCTCCTGTTTAGATTCATTATTAAAAATGGTTTCCAGGGGGAATCCTATGTTGTCGCAGGCCAAGATTTTATTGAGAAAGGCTAAGACACACATTTTTCCCACTCTAAATATATGTAAATATTTGCGATTAGGCAAAAAAGTGAGAAAAAATAAAAGAAATAGCCCCTTAATTCACCATCCCCAGCATATCCAGCAACTGTTTTTTCTTTCGTCGTGCAACCGGCAACTCATGACCGCGAATCTGGATCAGCAGCTGCTTGTTTCTTATCCTGAGTTCCCTGATGCTACGTAAATTTACCAGGTATGACCGATGAATCCTGAAAAACAGCTGATCATTCAACCACCTTTCAATGCAGTTTAGCGGCAGGTCCACCACTTCATTGGAACCGTTTTGCATCACCATTATAGTGAATCCCTTAAACAAAAAGAAATAATCAATGTCTGGTTTCTTTGGAATATTATCCTGAATGCACTTACTGTTCTCCATTTTTCCTCACACATTTTGGTTGATAAATCTTTGGAAATCCTTTCTGCGACGGCGTGAAACGGGAAACTTATTCCCGCCTGCACATACAACAAAACGGCTGTCAGGATCACATTGCCTGATATGCAACCTGTTGATGATGTAGTTTCTGTGTATTCTGAAAAAGATTGTTTCAGGCACCCGCCGTTCCAATCCTCCAAGCGGAATAAGAGTCCGCTTCAACAATTCCTTACCGGTATGTATTTCGGTAAGTCCATCGCTATGAAGGATGTGTGATATATCCCTGAAGGGAACCAAACGAATCAATTCCTTGTTGCGTACCCACAAGCCATTTCTCCTGATAATTGTTTTCATACTTAACCATATTTATTATTGTTAATACGTCGTAAAATTATACAATTACAACATAAAAACAAACAAATATGAATTAAAATAGGCTTATAGGGTTAAAAAACTTGATAAGCGGTCTTATTCCGGTTATTGATTTTTTGCAAATGCATGCCACTCCAGGAAGTCTGATTCTTTCATGACACGTGGTACTTTTACCTGCCCCCCTTTGGATTTGTGTTTTTCAATCCAGGCGTGAAATGTGCCGGGAGAGGTGATGCTTACCCGAACATCCTTTAGGGCTTTCGAACGGGCCATTTTATAAGCCTTGTTCATTTGTTGGAGGTGGCGGTCGAGCGCCCGGGAAAACTTTTGCGTATCGGTCTTTTTATCTGAACCTATGTACCAGTGATGCAGATACTCGTTGTTTTCCCTTACTGCAGCAACGGTAAACTCGGGAATGGACATTCCGAACTGTTGTTCCATGGACTTCATGGCCTTGTTCATCTGGATAACGGAAAGTTGTGAACCAACAACATTCAGGAAATGTTTTGTGCGCCCTGTAATGATAATCTCTGCCTGGTCTTTGTCTATGAACCGTATGGTATCTCCAATGATGTATCGCCATGTTCCGGAAACGGTGCTGATGATGATGACGTAATCGGTGTCCTCCTGCACCTCCTCCAAACCAACCGATTTGGCATCCTGATGCACACTGCCCAGCTCGTCAATGTGGTTTTCGGTAAAAGGGACGAATTCGAAATAAATTCCACTGTTGGTCGACAGTTTCATGGCCATCTCTCTATTGGGTCGAGCCTGGTAGGCAAGAAACCCTTCAGAGGCAAGATAGGTATCCATGATTGTTATAGGCCTGTCAAGGAGCTTTTCAAACGATTTTCTGTAGGGTTCAAAAGCCACGCCTCCCGAAATAAATGCATAAAGATTAGGCCAGATTTCGTGTATGTTTTTGACCTTGTGGTATTCTATTAAACGTTTTAGCATCAGTTCATTCCATGATGGTATCCCTGCCAGGGCCCCGATATCCCATTGTTTGGCATTTTGCGCGATCGCTTCCACACGTTTGTCCCAGTCGGTTATGGATGCAATTTGTTTGCCCGGCCTGTAAAACCGCTCGAACCAATGTGGAATGTTTGATGCTGATATGCCGCTTATTTCCCCCTCTTTCCAGCGTTTTTGCTTTTTGAGTCGTGAGCTGCTCCCCAGCATCATGATCTCCTTCTCGAAAAATTCAGATGGAAAATTAAAGTTAGATGCACTGAGAACCTGGAGAATACTCGTTTTTCTTATCGCCTCAAGCATCTCCTCAGTAACAGGTATCCTTTTGCTGTTTTTACCGGTTGTACCGGCGCTTAATGCATAATATTCGGTTGATCCCGGCCATGTGTGATCCTTTAACCCTTCCAGTCTTTGCTGCTGCCACCAACGTTTGTTTATTAAATCATAATCATGATATGGAACTGCCGAGGCAAAGGCCGATTGCAGGTTTTGCTCCTTGAGGATCGCATTGAAGTTATGGTGCTGGCCAAAGGTGGTTTGGCTTGCCTTTTCAAGAAGATGTCGAAGCACTGCCGTCTGAGCCTCAACGGGAGACTTTTCCGGGATAAGCTTATCTGCGATCTCCAGTGTTGTTTTTATGATGTTTCCAATTACTGTCATAAAGTCATTTTTTAACCGATTCGTTAGCCAGCATGCCACAGGCCGCACTTATGTCTTGTCCGCGCGACTTTCTGATGATGGTGATGAACCCTTTGGCCTCCAGTAACGCCTTAAATTGATTCAATTCAGCCTCAGACGGAGGCTTAAGGTTGCCATCCGGGATGCTGTGAAAACGGATCAGGTTGATCCTGCAGGCAATCCCCTGCAATACCCGTGCCAGCTCCTTAACGTGTGATGTTGAATGATTCAGCCCTCCGAAAACAATGTATTCAAATGAAATGCGTCGCTGTTTCTCTTTTGGGAAACTTCTGATGACATCCAAGACCTCTTTCAGCGGATAGGCTTTGTTCATCGGTATGAGTGCCCCGCGCTCTTCCTCGAAAGGGGAATGAAGGCTGACTGCCAGATTGCATCTGTTTTCCTCCAGGAAACGTTTCATCCCGGGGATCACACCAATGGTGGATACCGTAATTCTTTTCGGACTCATTCCAAATCCCCATTCTGAAGTCAGCACCTCCAGGCTTTTGATTACCTCATCCGTATTGTCGAAGGGTTCACCCATGCCCATGTACACAATGTTCGTGAGCTTATCCCTTTCAGGAATGCTTCTGATTTGGTTTAATATGTCTCCTGAATGGAGCTGTCCATGAAACCCCATTCGTCCGGTCATGCAAAAACCACAGCCCATCCTGCAGCCAAGCTGGGATGAAACACAAAGTGTGTGTCTGTCACCATCCGGAATGTATGCCGATTCAATAATTCCCCTTCCGCTCGCGTCGAAAAGGTATTTTTTTGTGCCATCAGAGGAAACTACTACATCAACCGGGTCTGAAACATCCATTGTGTATTGGTCCTGTAGCTTTTTTCTATCCTGTTTGGAGATGTTGGTCATTTGCCCCATGTCATCAATATGATACTTATAAAGCCACCCGGCAATTTGCCTTGCTGCATAGGATGGCATGGAATAATTTTCTGCAATCCCAGCCAATTCATTCAGCGTCGCACCGTAAATATTTTTTTTCTGGTTGTTTTCCATATTTCTCATGCCTCAGAATTACAAAAATAAAGATTCATTTCCGATTTTCCTGAATGAATGTTTATTGTTTATGTTTTTAATTGTTTAGATGGTTGATGGTTGATGGTTGATGGTTGATGGTTGATGGTTGATGGTTGATGGTTGATGGTTGATGGTTGATGGTTGATGGTTGATGG
>SKTA01000074.1 GCA_007122745.1 Bacteroidales bacterium | reverse complement strand
TGTCCAGAATGGCCGGGTGTGTATTCGAAGTCTTCCAGGGATATGTATCTGAAGTTTATTGGGTCGAGGATGGCAAAAACATATCCATCGGGTCTGAGCCCGATGGATAATATTTTCTTTTCCGGAGGCTCCTGACCGGAAGTATCGCCAATACGTAAGATATTCCGAAAAGAGCCAGACATTTCATTTCATGTTTTATTCCCAGTTGCCATCCAGTACGGCTTCCTGTATTGAGCCAACTCTCAGGTCTTCACGGGTATAATACACGCGCCAGTTATCCAGATCACCCATATAAACATGGGCCTGCACTGAGGCCTCAAATACGGGTAATTTAACCAAACCTCTTTCAATAAAACCTGAGTTCATTTCAAAACGGGCTTCTTGTCCGAATGGGACGTAGGGCAGTTGTTCAACCGGATACCGCACATTGCGAAGCAGGCTATCCTTAGCAGCAATCCAGAGGGTGTCACGTTCCACGATACCCAGGCGGACAGCTTCTGTTTCGGTTAATGTATCAGGCACAAATCCGATTGCACGGATCAATGGTAGCGAGTCGGAATTAAAGAACATCACCAGTGAATCGAGATCAGCTGTAAATCTTTGGTAGCGAGATCTGTGAGATCTTTGTACCTCCCTGATATCCTTAAGCCTTTGGATGATTTCTGCTTCTCGCACCTGCACCTCCTGACGGAACCTGACAGGTTCCATGATGCTGTCATACACAAAATAGCCCAATACGATAATTACGATAGCTAAAACAATCTGAATAACTGTTTTCATATGTTTATGATTGTTGATTTTAATGAATATGCAAAGGTATAATTAATTCCAAAACATGGGTTGATAATTATTATTTAAACCAAGAAACATTTTTGGCCTTTGTTTTCTGCTTAAATCGCATGCAAATATTCAATTTTTTTTAGAACTATGCAACACAATGGGATAATTCTTATTGTTTTCGGATGCATTATTTCTATTTTTTAAAGATTCATTGCTATTTTTGACCAAAAAAATGTTTAAAGAGGGTGTTCTTATAAAGATTGTAATGCAACTTCTTGGCAAGTGCGGGGTTTCACCGGCTGATGCCAGCGTTGTTGCTGATGTATTGGTTTCCGCAGAACTGCGTGCCATTCCGTCGCATGGTTTGCTTCGCCTCCATGACTACATCACGATGCTGCAAAAAGGGAGGATCAAACCGGATGCACGGCCTGTGGTTATACATGAAGGTCCGTCGACAGTGACCCTTGACGGGGACAACGGACTTGGGCCCGTTGTTGCGCATTATGCGATGCAACTCGCCATTGGCAAGGCGTCAAAAGCAGGTACCGGATGGGTAGCTGTTCAGAACAGCAATCATTTTGGCATTGCCGGTTATTATGCCATGCAGGCGTTGCAGCACGAGATGATTGGTTTGTGCATGACCAATGCCAACCCTTTGGTGGCACCTACTTTTTCCAGGATCGGACTGATGGGCACCAACCCTTTGGCTGTTGCCATTCCTACGTCCGAAGAGCCTCCGGTCGTTGCCGATTTTGCGACGGCAGCAATCGCCCGGGGTAAAGTTGACCTGTTGCATAAAAACGGTTTGTCAATTGAAGCCGGGTTCTTGCAGGACGCACAGGGCAAAACAACGACAGATCCCGGCATACTTAAAGAGGGCGGGGCAATCCTGCCACTGGGCGGCAGTCGCAAGTTTGGCAGTCACAAGGGGTATTGCATGGCATCAGTGATAGATATCTTTTCTGCCATCTTGTCCGGAGCCAATTTTGGCCCTTTTGTACCCCCTTCGGTACCGTGGCTGGCGGCAAAAGACAATCTTCCCGGCAAAGGCACCGGCCACTTTTTTGGAGCCATGCGGATTGATGCTTTCCGCCCTGCAGAAGAGTTTCTGCAGTCGATGGACTTATGGATCAAAACATTTCGAAATGCGCCTCCTGCTGTTGGTGAAGAGAGGGTACTTATACCCGGAGATCCAGAAAGGGAAGCGGAACAAAAACATAGAAAAACCGGCATTCCCATCCAGGATAAGGTAAAAGAACAAATCAAAGCCTTATGCAGCGACCTTGATGTTCCATATACGCTGGATTGAATCAAAGATTAAAAGTCCCTGTCGAGATGATGCCTTGTCCGGGTCAGCTTCAGATCCTGCAGCACACTTGCCTTTACCCGGATGGTAAAATTATAGCTTTGCCTGAACCCCATGGGGATCCAGTTGAATGTCATCTCCCAACAGTGTAAGTCCCTGTAGATATCAATGGAGGTATAGGTCAGATCATTATTCTCAAAATCATATCCTGTTCGGAATCCAATCCGCCATTTGGGCGTAAGTGAAACATCTCCACGAACGGTTAAACTCTGGATGTAGTTTCGGTCCATATCGTCATCAGCAAAGACATAATTTGAATTATAACTAAACGAATAAGAGAAGATCAGATTCCATGGCACGGTGTAATCGACACCGTTTAGAGGTGCTAGACCGTTATGCCTCCCGTTATGCGGATCATCAAAACCATTTCCGTTGAGGTCAAAAGGGGCAGTTACACCATTGCCATGGGCAATACCATTATCAAACGGGTCAGGATCTGAAAACTCATTATCCCGATCCGTTCTTCTAAAAGTTGCTGAACTGAGCGAATAGTTAAAATCAAGGCGCCACCTTGTTCTGTTAAGTTGCAACAACCGGTTATCGGTATTCCAAAGAAACTGATCAATATACTGACCTTGCTCATTCCGGGCATAGGGTGTCCAGGAGCTGGAATAGGAGATGTTGAAGTTCCCGAATATCCTGGTACGACCACTCATGCTAATATCAGCCATGTTAAGTGAATCTCTTGCCAGATCGTAGCCGGTGGAGATGGTAAAAATATCTATAAGCACAATTTTTCTGTCTTCTGCTGAGGGATCACGTCTGTTCCTGACCTTCATTTCCAGGTTGTTTGACAACGAAAAACCGATATTCCCTGATCTTCCTGCGGGCGGACCCCCATATATTCCCTGCTCAAAGATGGAATAGGTACGTTCAATCGGATCCCGGTATCCCTCCTTAGGGCCCGTGTATGGTTCTTGAAAACTTTTATAATAACCCCAGAACGAGCTGGAAAAGTCGGGTCTCATGCTGAAGCTCAGGTTTGGTGTTAAGACGTGTCTTATAGCAGAAACCGGGCCTGACTGAAACTGCATCAATCCGTAAAGTTTTGTGCTTAATCCTGAGTTAAAGCTGAATTCCCTGGCTGCCTCAAACCCTGGAATGGTATCGATACGCACACCACCAAACAGGGTGTCATTACCATGAGTGATCATCAAATCTTCATCCCATTCCTTGCGAATGGTGCTGAAGTACCACCTTTCACTGTAATTCAGGCTGGTACTCAGGTTAAAATGATTCAGAACCCTGGCAGAGTGTGAAATGGGTATGTTATGTCTGATTCCGTTGCGGAACTGTTTGAGTGCATCGCGGGTAAAAAAGAGGCTGTCAGCAATTCTCAGTTCATTTCTGGCATTCATACTGTACGACACACTGATATCCTCATACCATTTCCCCGATCCTGGGGTCTGACCCCTTCTGAAAGGATAAAAACGGTTGGCGCTGAATGATATTTCAGGTAACCCCAGATCCACCATCTGTGTGTTGGTGTTCTGACTGTGACGCAAATTGGCAGAGAAGTTATATCTGCTTCCAAAACTTCTGGCATAGGATATGTTTGAAGAAAATGTATTCGACAGATAGTCATCGTCAGACACCGGGTTGAATCTGCTGGCCTGGGAACTTCCTGCATTCACGCTTGCACTGAATGTCCGGGTAGGGTGCGCCTCCCGGGCCTGACTATGGTTCCACCTGATCCTGAAGTCCCTGTTCCTCTCATAACCGGGAAGATTCTCTTCACCCAATACGTTGATGGCATAAGACAAATTGAAAGAGCCACGATGCCGGTAACGCACCGCATAATCGGATCCCAGCCTTAGCGCCCAGCTACCCCTGGAATATATGTCTCCGCGAATGGAAAGATCCATATACTCGTTAATCCCCCAATAAAAACCGCCATTTTCCAAATAAAAGCCCCTGTTTCTGGCTTCACCATAGGATGGGATTAATATTCCCGAGGCCTGTCCCCTTTTATTGGGGAAAAATCCGAATGGCACAAAAAGCGGGGTTGGCACACCCCTGATCACCAGAAACGCAAAGCTTGAAATGATCTTATCGTCAGGGATGATCTTGGCCCTGCGGAATTCAATGTGAAAGTGAGGTTCCTCAAGGTCGCAGGTTGTGTATTTCCCATCAGAGACATGCACCTCCTTCGTAGGTTGCAGTTTAACCACATCACCATGCACGAAACCGTCTGCTTCTTCTGTTATTACACCAACTGTCCGACCACGCTTTGTCTCAAAATTATACCTGAGTTCCCGGGATTCAAAACTTTGAACCCCTTCATGAAAAACAGGCAGCCCTCTCATCACTCCTGCAGTGTCAGGCAAACCCGCAGCATAAAGTTCGTTGGTGGTAAAATCTATTTCAATGTAATCGGCGGTAAGATGTATGTCTATATATTTCAGGTCTCCCTGACCAAAAATATACACACGGCGGTTCCTGATATCATGAAATATTGTATCGGCGGCACTGTATTCGACAATCGCATCGAGGATCACACCGCTGCCTGTCTGCCGCGCGGTAAGATCATCAGGATACGCTTCTGCTTCATTGTCAGTAACCGAATCCTCATCTTGCAAAACAGGTGTTTCGCTGGTAGCCGGCTCTTGTGCATAAGCTATGAAGACACCTGAGATGAGGATACAAACTGAAATAAAAAACTTAGATATGAAGTTTGTGCACAAAGTGATATATTGTTATTTTTGTGGGAAACTTTTTAGAGTCGTCCCATTGGAAACCATTTGCCATCCATGGGCAAAACTAAATAAAAATAGCATACCATAAGTGAAACGAATTCCTGTATTTTTTGTTATAGTCATGTTGCTGACAGCCCTGCCGCTTCAGCTAATTGCTGACAAACGCGGCTTTGTCAACACGGTAGTGATCGATCCGGGGCATGGTGGACGGGAACCCGGTGCTGTAGGCCGGAGGTCAATAGAGAAAGATATCGCTCTGGCCATATCACTGAAATTGGGGGAATATATCAAAGAAAACATCAAAGATGTTCAGGTGATTTACACACGTGAAACGGATGTTTTCGTTCCGCTGCATGAACGGGCAAGAATTGCAAATGAGAACAAGGCCGACCTGTTTATTTCCATTCATGCCAACAGTGCTGCTTCACGAATTGCAGAGGGAACTGAAACATTTGTAATGGGGCTTCACCGAAGCCAGGCAAACCTTGAAGTGGCCCGAAGAGAGAACAAGTCGATCCTTTATGAGGACGATTACCTGGAAACTTACGACGGTTTTGACCCAAATTCCCCTGAGGCAAATATCATTTTCGCGCTGTACCAGAATGCATACCTGGAACAAAGCCTGCAAATGGCCTCACTGATTCAAAGAGAGTTTCGTGACCGTGCCAGACGTATTGACCGGGGGGTAAAACAAGCAGGCTTTTTGGTGCTCTATAACGTCACCATGCCAGGGGTTCTGGTAGAAACCGGTTTTATCAGCAATGCGCGTGAAGAAGCATACCTGATGTCGGAAACAGGTCAGGCCCTTTTGGCTTCCGCGATATTCAGGGCATTTCGCCAATACAAAGAGGAACAGGATGCACTTGCGGCAGCCAGAAACGAGTATCACAGACCACAGGCACACATTGAAACAACTGCAAGGGAAGATTTTTCTTCCACAACCGAAAATCAAACTGAAACAATGCAATCTGATTTGAACGGGATTAATGGAAACGAAACAGCAACACCAGAGGTCTCGTTCAGGGTGCAGTTTGCCACCTCAGCAGAACAAAGACCTATCGATGACCCCGCTTTTTTAGGCCTTTCTGGTGTCTCATTCTATTTTCATGAGGGGCTCTATAAATATACTGTTGGTCATGAGTCTACACTGGAAGGTGCTGCCTTGATTCAACAAGAGGTTCAGAAAGCCGGGTTCAAAGACGCTTTTGTGGTGGCCTTTAAAAACAACGAAAGAATCAGTGCCGCAGAAGCCAGAAGACTATTACAGCAGCAAATAAACAACTGACCGCTGGTGCATAATTTTTTCAGCTACCTGTAAAACTTTGAATAAATATTTAAGTCCGATGAAAATATCCGTGGTGATTGCTTTTTTGTTTTTTATTTTTTTTACTTACACATCCTCACAGCTTAGAGCAGAAGGTCCAGACACACCGCCTTTGATAACCAGTGTTGAGGCATTTGCCAACGACCCTGTATTGCAGAATGCCCACTGGTCAGTTTTTATTAAG